>JAUVAR010000001.1 GCA_030591625.1 Candidatus Zixiibacteriota bacterium | reverse complement strand
ACGATGTTACATTCTATTCGACTGATGATTCAGCCGCAGCTGATTCAGAGATAGTGACAATAACTGTCAACCAGATCAATTTGGATCCAGTTCTTGCAGCAATCGGTGCACAGAATATTAACGAAGGCGCAAATCTAAACTTTGGTATTTCAGCGAGTGATGCCGACGGAACGATTCCTGTTCTGACAACTTCGGCTCTGCCGACTAATGCAACGTTCATAGATAATCTTGATGGAACTGGAACTTTTGACTTCACCCCTGACTTCACGCAGGCTGGTAGTTACGACGTAACATTCTATTCGACTGATGATAGTTTAGCGGTTGATTCTGAGACAGTGACAATAACTGTCAATCAGGTCAATCTCGATCCTGTCCTTGCAGTGATTGGCGCTCAGTCAATTAACGAAGGTGCGAGTCTTAATTTTGGAATCACAGCTTCGGATGCCGACGGAACAATTCCTGTTCTGACAACATCAGGTTTACCGGCTAATGCAACGTTCACGGATAATTTGAATGGCACCGGAACGTTTGGTTTCAATCCTGACTACCTTCAATCAGGTATATATAATGTAACATTTTATGCAACTGATGATTCAGCAACAGTTGATTCTGAGACAGTGACAATAACTGTTACTGATCCTGGAAATCAGAATCCGATTCTTTCGTCGATCGGTCCAAAAGCTGTTACCGAAGGGATCAATATAAACTTTGGTATGTCAGCAACAGACCCTGAATTAGGAAGTATTGTACTTTCAACTTCAACTCTGCCATCCGGTGCAAACTTCACAGATAATGGTGATGCAACTGCTACATTTGATTGGAATCCGGATTTCACTCAAGCCGGTGTTTATCAGGTTATTTTCTATGCAACCGATGACTCACTTGCAGTAGATTCAGAAATAGTAGCGATTTCTGTTGGTGAAGCAGGTAACCAATCTCCAGTATTGGCAACGATTGGAAATCGTTCAGTCACAGAGGGTATTCTATTAGCTTTTGGAATTTCATCAACAGACCCCGATGGCACTTTCCCTGCATTGACAAATTCGTTGCTTCCAACGGGTGCTTCATTTGTTGACAATGGTAACGGCACAGGAAACTTCTCGTTCAATCCTGATTTTACACAGGCTGGAATTTATGATATTACTTTCACTGCATCTGATGGTTCACTTACTGACTTTGAACAAATCAGTATAACAGTCAATGAAGCTGGTAACCAGGCACCTGTTCTTACAGCAGTTGGCCCACAGACTATTACAGAAGGTGGCAATCTTAATATCTTGCTTACTGCCTCTGACGATGATGCCACGATCCCGACTTTTACAAGTTCAGCTCTCCCCGCCAATGCGACATTTGTTGACAATGGTGATGGCACCGCGACTTTCGATTTCAACCCTGACTTCCTGCAGTCGGGAATAAGTTCGGTTGTTTTCCGTGCTCATGATGGTATTACGTCAGATACTGAGGTTGTGTTTATCACCGTCAATGACGCCGGCAACCAATTACCTCTGATTGCATCAATCGGTTCTCAGAATGTAATTGAAGGAAACAATCTTAACGTTGTTGTCTCGGCTACTGATGCTGAGTTTGGACCAATTGTTCTGACAACTTCAGCTCTTCCGGCGAATGCAACCTTTATAGATAACGGTGATGGCACCGGTACATTTGATTTCAATCCAAACTACATTCAGTCCGGTTCTTATGATATTACATTTACGGCAACTGACGATAGTTCAGCGTTCTCTTCAGAAGTTGTGACAGTAACTGTCAATGATGCCGGCAATCAGACGCCTGTATTAGCAGCTATTGGAAGTCAGTTGGTTGATGAAAACAGTAATTTGAATTTCACTATTTCAGCTACTGACGCTGATAGCACTATACCAACCCTGACAACATCGGCTCTTCCGTCGGGTGCTTCGTTCATCGATAATCTTGATGGAACCGGTACATTTAATTTCAATCCGGATTATTTCCAGTCTGGAATTTATAACATTACATTTAGTGCGACCGATGACACAGCTGCAGTTCATTCTGAAATTGTTACGATAACGGTTACCAATATCAATCGTTCACCGATTCTAAGCAGTATCGGTTCGCAGCTGGTTGATGAAAATAGCATCTTAGGGTTTACAGTAAATAGCACAGATCCGGATCTCGAAACACTAACATTGACGACCAGTGCTCTTCCATCAAATGCTACATTTATTGACAATGGTGATGGCACCGGTGATCTTTCGTTTAGTCCGACCTATTATCAGTTTGGCAGCTTTGACATAACATTCTTTGTCACCGATGGTGATCTTATCGCTTCCGAACTTGTAACAATAACTGTCAACAATGTCAACCAGTTGCCGATTCTTGCGGCGGTTGGCAATCAGTTCGTAACCGAGGGTGACAATCTTAATTTGGTTATAAGTGGAACAGATGCCGACTCAACAGCTCTTACTCTTACTACTTCAACCCTTCCGGCTAATGCAACATTCTTAGATAATGGCGATGGCACCGGTACATTAGATTTTAATCCGAATTTCATTCAGGCAGATATCTACAGCTTATCGTTCTATATTTCTGACGGCGTGGCAATTGACTCTGAACTTGTTTTCCTAACTGTAAGTGAAGCTGGAAATCAGGCACCTGTACTGACACCGGTTGGACCGCAATTTGTATCTGAGGGTACTTTGTTGTCTTTCACGGTTAACGGATCAGACCCGGATTCTACTATTCCTACCTTGTCCGCACTTGCTCTTCCTTCGGGCGCCACGTTCGTCGATAATTTTGATGGCACCGGATCTTTTAATTGGACGCCGTCATTCACCGATGTTGGTACTTATAATGTTACATTCATAACAGGTGATGGTGCTCTTGCTGACTCAGAGCTTGTTGCAATTACTGTTAATGAAGCAGGCAACCAGGCACCTGTCCTTGCAACTATCGGTGCGCAGTCAACTACTGAAAATATAAATCTCAGCTTTGTGATTACGTCGAGTGATGTCGATGGTACAATAGCATCTCTATTAACAGCTAATCTGCCAACTGGTGCAACGTTCACCGATAACTTAGACGGAACAGGTTCATTCAGCTGGACACCGACATTCATTGAAGCAGGTGTTTACAACGTTACGTTTATTGCTGATGATGGAGCACTTGCAGATAGTGAACTCGTTGTTATAACAGTTAATGAAGCAGGCAACCAGGCACCTTTGCTTACATCAATAGGTGCGCAGGCAACTACTGAAAATGTTAATCTAAATTTCGTGATTACCGCTGCTGACGTAGATGCAACGACTCCAACCCTTTCAATTGTTGACCTCCCGAGTGGTGCATCGTTCACAGATAACTTAGACGGAACCGGATCATTCAATTGGACCCCGTCGTTTATTCAGTCTGGTGTTTACATCGTTACGTTTATAGCAGGTGACGGAGCGCTTGCAGATAGTGAAGTTGTTGTGATAACAGTTAACGAAGCAGGCAACCAGGCACCTGTACTCGCAACTATCGGTGCACAGTCAACAACTGAAAATGTTAATCTTAACTTTGCAATTTCGGCCTCAGATATAGATGCAACGACACCAATATTGTCAGCCCTTAATATGCCATCTGGAGCGTCGTTTACTGACAATGGAGACGGCACAGGATTATTTAGTTGGACCCCTTCGTTCATTGAAGCTGGTGTTTATAATGTTACATTCATTGCTGATGATGGCGGACTTGCCGATAGTGAACTTGTTGTCATAACTGTTAATGAAGCAGGAAACCAGATTCCTGTTCTTACAGCTATCGGTGCGCAGTCAACAACTGAAAATATAAATCTAAGTTTTTCCATCTCAGCCTCAGATGTTGATGCAACGATTCCAATTCTTTTAACGGTGGGACTCCCTGTTGGCGCATCGTTCACAGACAACTTAGATGGAACAGGTTCATTCAGCTGGACTCCGTCATTCGTTGAAGCAGGTGTTTACAACGTTACATTTATAGCAGATGACGGCCTGCTTGCAGATAGTGAACTTGTAGTAATAACTGTTAACGAAGCCGGTAACCAAGCGCCTGTGCTTGCAGCGATTGGCGCACAGTCAACAACTGAAAATATAAATCTTAGCTTTGGTATTTTTGCAACAGATATAGATGCAACGATTCCAGTTCTTTCGACTGTTAATCTTCCGACTGGAGCAACGTTTACTGACAATGGAGACGGCACCGGATTATTCAGCTGGACTCCGTCGTTTATTGAAGCAGGCGTTTATAACGTTACATTCATTGCCGACGATGGCCTGCTTGCAGATAGTGAAGTTGTTGTTATAACAGTTAATGAAGCAGGCAACCAGATTCCAGTCCTTGCAACGATTGGTGCACAAGCAACAACTGAAAACATCAATCTAAACTTTGCAATCTCAGCAACTGATATAGATGCAACAATCCCTGCCCTTTCAACGGTAGGACTTCCGGTTGGTGCAACGTTCACCGATAACTTAGATGGCACAGGCTCATTCAGCTGGACACCGACGTTCGTTGAAGCTGGCGTTTATAATGTAACGTTTATCGCTGATGATGGCGGTCTTGCCGATAGTGAGCTCGTAGTAATAACAGTTAATGAAGCTGGCAACCAAACACCTGTGCTTGCAGCGATTGGTGCACAGTCAACGACAGAAAATATAAATCTTAGTTTTCCGATCTCAGCCTCAGATGTTGATGCAACGATTCCAGTTCTTTCGACTGTTAATCTTCCAACAGGCGCATCGTTCACAGATAACTTAGACGGAACAGGATCATTCAGCTGGACTCCTTCGTTCGTTGAAGATGGCATTTACAACGTTACATTCATCGCAGATGACGGCCTGCTTTCCGATAGTGAACTTGTAGTAATAACTGTTAACGAAGCCGGTAACCAAGCGCCTGTGCTTGCAGCGATTGGCGCACAGTCAACAACTGAAACAGTAAATCTAAACTTTACAATAACAGCCTCAGATGTTGATGGCACAACTCCTGCTTTCTCGGCGACAGGTCTTCCGTCAGGTGCAACATTTACAGACAATGGTGATGGCACCGCTACCTTTGATTACACGCCTGGTTTTGTTGATGCCGGTATATATAATGTAACGTTCACTGCCGATGACGGTACTCTTTCGGACAATGAAGTTGTCACAATAACAGTTAATGAAATTGGCAACCAGAGCCCTGTGCTTGCATCAATTGGTGCGCAGGTTGTTACCGAAGGTGCAAATCTTAACTTTGCTGTTTCATCTTCTGATATTGAAGGTGGTTTAATTGTACTGACAACTTCAGCACTTCCGGCTGGCGCAACATTTGTTGACAATGGTGATGGTACCGGAACATTTGATTTCTCACCTGACTTTACTCAGTCGGGTATTTACAATATTACATTCACGGCGACTGACGATTCGACCGCTTTTGTATCAGAAATTGTGACAGTTACTGTCAATGATGCAGGCAACCAAAATCCAGTCCTTGCAACAATAGGCGCTCAGCTTGTGAACGAAGGCAGCAATCTGAATATTGGGATATCTGCTGTTGATGCCGAGGGTGGTCAGGTTGTTTTGACAACATCGTCATTGCCGGCCAACGCATCGTTTATTGACAATGGTAACGGTACCGGAATTTTCGATATCAGTCCTGACTTTACTCAAAATGGTGTTTACAATATTACGTTCTATGCAACCGATGATTCTTTGGCGGTTGATTCTGAAGAAGTCACACTAACGGTGAACGAATCAGGAAATCAGAATCCTGTTCTTGCAGCTATCGGAGCGCAGTCAACAACGGAAAATATAAATCTTAACTTTGTTATCTCAGCTTCTGATCTTGATGCAACGATTCCAGTCCTTTCGTCTGTTAATCTTCCGACTGGCGCAACGTTTACTGACAATGGTGACGGCACCGGATCATTCAGTTGGACACCGTCGTTCGTTGAAGCAGGTATTTATAACGTTACATTTATAGCTGATGACGGTCTTCTTGCTGATAGTGAAATCGTTGTGGTAACGGTTAACGAAGCAGGTAACCAGATTCCTGTTCTGGCAGCGATTGGTGCACAGACAACTACAGAAAATATAAATCTCAGTTTTTCTATCTCAGCAACAGATATAGATGCAACGATTCCAGGGCTGTCAACAGTAGGACTTCCGACTGGCGCAACGTTTACTGACAATGGAGACGGAACTGGATTATTTAGTTGGACCCCTTCGTTCGTTGAAGCTGGTGTTTATAATGTTACATTCATCGCTGATGATGGCGGTCTTGCCGATAGCGAACTTGTTGTAATAACTGTTAATGAAGCAGGCAGTCAGATTCCTGTTCTCGCTTCAATTGGTGCACAAGCAACAACTGAAAATCTGAATCTTAACTTTTCCATCTCGGCCTCAGACGTTGACGCAACGATTCCTGCTCTATTGGTTGTAGGACTTCCAGTTGGCGCAACGTTCACAGATAATTTAGACGGTACTGGATCATTCAGTTGGACACCGACGTTTATTGAAGCAGGTATATACAACGTTACGTTTATTGCCGACGACGGAGCACTTGCCGATAGTGAGCTCGTTGTAATAACTGTTAACGAAGCAGGCAACCAGATTCCTCTGCTTGCATCGATTGGTGCACAGACAACAACTGAAAATATAAATCTAAGTTTTGCAATTTCGGCCTCGGATGATGATGCAACAATCCCTGCGCTATCAACTTTAAATCTTCCAACAGGCGCAACGTTTACCGACAATGGAGACGGCACCGGATCATTCAGCTGGACTCCGACCTTCATTGAAGCAGGCATTTATAATGTTACGTTTATCGCTGATGATGGCGGTCTTGCAGATAGTGAACTTGTTGTCATAACTGTTAACGAAGCCGGCAACCAAATTCCTCTGCTTGCATCAATAGGTGCACAGTCAACGACTGAAACTGTCAATCTTAACTTTGTAATATCAGCATCAGATGTTGATGCAACAATTCCTGCTCTGTCTGCTCTTAACATTCCAACAGGTGCAACATTAACAGACAATGGTGATGGCACCGCTACCTTTGATTACACGCCGGGTTATGTTGATGCAGGTATATATAATGTAACGTTCATCGCCGACGATGGAGTTCTTTCTGACAGTGAAATTGTTACAATCACAGTTATTGATATCGGTAACCAGACACCTGTACTTGCAGCGATAGGTGCTAAAAATATTTCGGAAAACACCAATCTAAACTTTGTCGCCAGCTCAAGCGATCTCGATCAGACATTCTCGATTATGACTGCGACCGGTCTTCCAACAGGCGCAACGCTAACAGATAATGGTGACGGCACTGCGACCTTTGATTGGACACCGGACTTTACTCAGAGCGGACTTTATAGTGTTACATTCTTTGCCACCGATGATAGTGGTGCATTTGATTCAGAAGCTATCTCGATAGTTGTTGGTGAAGCGGGTAACCAGTCTCCGATCCTTGCGGCGATTGGTGCTCAATCAACTGGTGAAGCAACAACACTCAATTTTGTAGTGAGTGCAACTGATCCTGACAGCACAGTTCCTGTACTTAGTTGGACAGCGCTTCCTTCAGGTGCAACTTTCACGGCGAACGGCGATGGCACCGGATCATTTAATTGGACTCCTGGTTACTTGCAGTCGGGTATTTATAATGTCACCTTCCGAGCTTCTGACGGGATCTTTGTTGATTCTGAAATAGTTACAATTACAATCGTTGATGCCGGCAACCAGAACCCGTTGCTCGCAGGCATTGGTGCCCAGGCTGTGACTGAAGGTGCTAACTTGAACTTCGCAGTTTCTGCAACTGACGCAGAAGTTGGCCTGATTACGATGTCAACTTCGACTCTGCCGACCAATGCTTCGTTCGTTGACAATAGTGATGGCACTGCAACATTTGATTTTAATCCAAGCTATGTACAGGCTGGTATTTACAATATTACGTTTTATGCAACCGATGATTCGTCGGCCGTTGATTCGGAGCAGGTTGTTGTTACTGTCAATGAAGCAGGCAACCAGACTCCTCTGCTTGCAACAATTGGTGCACAGGCAACGACAGAAAATATAAATCTTAACTTTGCGATATCGGCAACAGATGTTGATGCAACGATTCCGGTATTGTCGGCTCTGAACATTCCGGCAGGAGCAACGTTTATAGATAATTCAGACGGCACCGGATCGTTTGACTGGACCCCTTCGTTTATCGAAGTTGGTGTTTATAATGTAACGTTCATCGCCGATGATGGCGGACTTGCTGATACTGAAATAGTAGCGATCACAGTAATTGAAGCAGGTAACCAAATTCCAGTTCTTGCAACAATAGGTGCACAGGCAACGACTGAAAATATAAATCTTAACTTCGGAATCTCAGCATCAGATGTTGATGCAACGATTCCGGCATTGTCAGCTCTAAACATCCCAACAGGTGCAACGTTCACCGATAATGGTGACGGCTCCGGATCGTTCGACTGGACACCAACGTATATTCAAGCAGGTGTGTTCAACGTTACATTCATCGCCGATGATGGCGTCCTTGCCGATTCAGAAATTGTTGTAATCACAGTCAATGAAGCCGGTAACCAGATTCCTGTTCTCGCTTCAATTGGTGCTCAGTCAACTACTGAAAATGTTAATCTCAGTTTTGCTATCTCAGCAACAGATATTGACGCTACTATTCCTACGATGATTGCGCTTAACGTACCAACAGGTGCTACGTTCACCGATAACTTAGACGGTACCGGAACATTCGACTGGACACCTTTGTTTACTGATGGTGGTATCTACAACGTAACGTTCATCGCCGATGATGGCGCACTTGCCGACAGCGAACTTGTTGTAATTACAGTTAATGAAGCTGGTAACCAGGCTCCTGTCCTTGCGACAATTGGTGCGCAGTCAACGACTGAAAACGTCAATCTAAACTTTGCTATCTCAGCATCAGATGTTGATGCAACAATCCCTGCATTGTCGGCTCTTAACGTTCCGGCAGGAGCAACATTTATAGATAATTCAGACGGCACCGGATCATTCGACTGGACCCCTTCGTTTATCGAAGTTGGTGTTTATAATGTAACGTTCATCGCCGATGATGGCGGACTTGCTGATACTGAACTTGTTGTGATCACAGTAATTGAAGCAGGCAACCAAATTCCAGTTCTTGCTACAATAGGTGCACAGTCAACGACTGAAAATATAAATCTGAACTTTGCTATCTCAGCAACAGACGTTGATGCAACAATACCTGCACTCTCTGCTACTGGTCTTCCGACTGGAGCAACATTTACTGATAACTTAAACGGAACTGGATCGTTCGACTGGACACCAACGTATATTCAAGCAGGTGTTTACAATCTTACATTCATCGCCGATGATGGCGCACTTGCCGATACTGAACTTGTTGTGATCACAGTCAATGAAGCAGGTAACCAGATTCCTGTTCTCGCTTCAATTGGTGCGCAGTCAACGACTGAAAATATAAATCTTAACTTTGCTATCTCAGCAACAGACATTGACGCTACTATTCCTACGATGATTGCGCTTAACGTACCAACTGGTGCAACGTTTACTGACAATGGTGATGGCACTGGATCGTTCAACTGGACACCGACGTTTATTGAAGCAGGCATTTACAACGTTACATTTATTGCCGATGACGGCGCCCTTGCTGATTCTGAAGTTGTTGTAATAACTGTTAATGAAGCAGGCAACCAAATTCCTGTTCTTGCTTCAATTGGTGCTCAGGCTACAGCTGAAAATATAAATCTTAACTTCACAATTTCTGCTACAGATGTTGATGCAACAATCCCTGCATTGTCAGCCCTTAATATGCCAACTGGCGCGACGTTCACAGATAACTTAGACGGTACCGGATCATTTGATTGGACTCCGTTGTTCACCGATGGTGGTATCTACAACGTAACGTTTATCGCGGATGACGGTGGATTATCGGATACAGAAATAGTAACGATTACAGTTAATGAAGCGGGCAACCAGATACCGATTCTTGCAGCAATTGGCTCGCAGGTTACGAACGAAACATTGAACCTTTACTTTACAATCTCTGCAACAGATATCGATGCTACGATCCCTACTCTACTGGTTGTTGATCTTCCTGTCGGCGCAACGTTCATAGATAACTTTGACGGCACCGGATCATTTGACTGGACACCATCGTACACCGATGCAGGTATATACAATGTTACCTTCATTGCCGATGACGGTGCTCTTGCCGATTCAGAGGTTGTTGTAATTACTGTTAACGATGTTAATCGTTCACCGCTTGCCGATGCAGGTTTTGATCAGAATACAGTTCCAACCAACAGCCCGGTCTTCTTGGATGGTTTCGGATCTTCCGATCCTGACGGCGACCTTCTTGGATATCATTGGCAGCAGGTCTCCGGAGTAGCAGTGACACTTTCTGACACGCTTTCTCAGACTCCTGATTTTGTTCCTGGTATTCCGGGTAACTATGAATTTGAACTTACTGTAGATGATGGCTCCCTATTCTCGGCCCCTGATACAGTTCTTATAAATGTCGTCAACGGTGCTCCACCATTGGCAGTTACTGATTTGACAATCCAAATAGTTGCCGATGTAATTGATCTCGCCTGGAGCACAGTTTCTTCGGACACCTCAGGCTTTGCTATCACAGTAGATCATTACACGATCTATCGTGGTACCAGTGCTTACTTTACGCCGAGCTCTATAGATTCTGTCGGATATTCGGACGGCATTACATCGATCTTCACCGATAATAATATTGGTGGAGCGGATGTTGTCGGCGATACAGTTAATCAGTACTTCTATACTGTCGATGTAGTAGATATTTACGGTAATCGGTCGGCGATCTCAAATCGAGTCGGCGAATATGATTACCAATTGGTCGCGACTGCAACGACAAACTTCAATCTGGTAGGCATTCCGTTTACAAATAGCGGAATAACCGATGCCATTGGACTCATCAATGCAATTGGTGGATCAAACGTTTTGACGGTGAACAATTTCATCGCAGCTTCGCAGTCATTCGAATCGCGCTTTGCAGCAGGATTTGGTGTTAACTTCTCGGTGAATGTTGGCACTGTATATCAAGTTAATGCAGCAACTAATGCAGTCTTCTCGACTGCCGGTAATATTCCGGACTCGGGAACAGTTAGCTACTCGATGGTAACAACGGCAACTACTGATTTCAACTTTATCATGGTTCCGTTTGAATTTGAAAATGACTTTACAGTTGCACAGGATTTGATAAACTCAATCCCGGGCAATTTGAATACACTAAATCAATTCATATCCGGCTCGCAGAGCTACATCTCGCGTTTTGCGGCTGGATTTGGCACTAACTTCACAGTCCGTGCAGGCAAGCCTTATCAGGCTAATGTTGCTGCTGCAGGAACGTTTCCTGCCCCTTAGGGAGTGAGTGTTAGTGAATATGAGAAATGTTGGTTGTAACATATATGGAGGTACCGCTGTGCGGTATAATACAAAAAGAACATCGGTAAGTACGTTGCCTGTACTTGCCCTGTTAGTGACGCTGTTGTTGTCGTCCTCCGCTTTTGCCCAGGGTTCAATCTTTGGGACAGTAAGCAATTCGGATCTGACAACACCGGCGAATGGTGAGATAAGCTTTGTTGGTTTCCTGGATGATACCGACGAAGAAATCCGAATCGAAACATCGGCAGGAGCTGGATATGATGCCGGTAACTGGTTTGATGATTTCCAAAATTACTTAACCGAAGCGCCAGGTAATCCATACGATTACTATTTCATCAATTTGGTTAATGGTGAAGCGTATCATTTGGAAAGCAGTATCCCGAGCAATTCATTCCAACAGGAAAATATTGCTTTGGCTATAGCTGCTTTGCCATCTGCTCCAACTGGTCTTGCTGGTTCGGCTCTTTCCGGATCAACTATCCTTGTTGAATGGAATGGTGTAGCCGGTTTAACATACCATCTCTACAGACGCAACTCAGGCTCAACCGGATCGTTTTTCCGTGTTGATAATCCTGCCGGCGATCTTTTGGATGCAGGTTTGGTTGACAGCTTCTTTGTTGATAACACAGTTGATGGTATCAGCTTATACGATTATGTCCTGATTGCAGAAGATGCATCAGGTAATTATTCATCTCATTCAACAGTAGTCTCCATTAGTTCTGCTGGTTCACAGGCACCGACTATTACTTCCATTAGTCCGTCCAATGGCCCAGCCGTAGGTGGAACAACTGTTTCGATTTCAGGCAACGATTTCGATCCGAATGGTGTTTCTGTTCAGTTTGGCGCAGCCGTCCCGGTTTCCGCCACAGTCATTTCTCCATATCAAATTACAGCCACAACTCCTCCGGGTCCAATCGGCCCGGCTGACATAGTTATTTCAAATTTGTCGTCCGCTCTTAGCTCCAACACTTTGATCGGCGCATATAATTACGATGCTAATACTCAACCGGTTCTTGCAGCTATCGGAGCGCAAAGCGCTTTAGAAAATGATCTGCTTACCTTTGGTACTTCGGCGTCTGACGTTGATGGCGATACCCCCTTGTTGAGTGCATCTGCCCTTCCTTCCGGTGCAACATACGTTGACAATCTTGACGGCACCGGAACATTCAATTGGCAGACTGACTTCACTTCTGGTGGCGTGTACAATATTATGTTCTACGCTACTGATGCGATAAACAACTTGTTGGTTGATTCAGAAGCAGTCGTCATTACAATAAATGAAGCTGGCAACCAGGCTCCTGTAGTTGCTGCAATGAATAACACGACGATGGTCGAAGGTGGTTCGTTGGTTCTGACCGTTCTGGCAACCGATGCAGATGGTGAAATTCCAACTCTATCTGTTGTTAATGCTCCAGCCAACGCTACATTTGTTGACAACACTGATGGTAGCGGAACATTTACATTCAACCCTGATCTAACTCAGTCGGGTGTCTATAATGTAACGTTTAAAGCTCTCGATGCCTCTTTAGCCGTTGACTCACAGGTTGTACAAATTACAGTTAATGAAACTAACCAGGCTCCGGTACTTGCATTACCTGTTGCACAGGTTGGGACAGAAAATGTAATTCTCACTTTCCTGATCAATGGTTCTGATGGTGATGGTACAGCACCTGTTCTGTCTGCATTGAATCTGCCGGTTGGTGCAACATTTGTTGATTCGCTCAATGGTGTTGGTTTGGTTAGCTGGACTCCTGATTTCACTCAGGCCGGTATTTATGACATCTCTTTCTACGCTACTGATGGAATCGAAACTGACTCAGGTATTGTGAATGTCACTATTGCCGAAGCAGGTAATCAGACTCCTGTGTTGGCAGCGATTGGTGCTCAAACTACCAATGAAGGTGCCAACCTTGCATTTGCAGTTAGTGCCAGCGATGTTGATGGAACGATTCCTGCGCTGAGTGCGGTCAATCTTCCACTCAATGCTACATTCATAGATAATCTTGATGGAACTGGATCGTTTGATTTCTCACCTGCTTTTGATCAGGCCGGTTTGATTACAGTAACATTCATTGCCTCCGATGGCACCCTTGCAGATTCTGAGTTTGTTGATATCACAGTTAATGAATCAGGCAACCAGGCTCCGATCTTTGTAATTCAAAATGATACAACTGTTAACGAAGGAGATGTTCTCGCCATTACTATCACGGCGAACGACCCTGATGGTGGAGCATTCTTCCCAATTCTATCTGTTAACACTTCTCTACAGAATTATACATTCTTAGATAATGGTGACGGAACCGCGAGTTTCAGTTATTCACCTGACTTTATCGATGCTGGTATCGACACAGTTAATTTCTTCGCTACCGACTTTGGTACTCCGCAACAAACAGGTAATACATCGTTTGTTATTACAACAACCGATGTTAACCAGGCTCCGCTTTGGACTGTTGCTGGTCCGTTTGGAATCGCTGTGGGTGATACCCTTTCGTTCACGATCATTGTTTCCGACTCGACCGACCCGAACCTTACCAATTCTATCTTCCTCTCAGTTTTGACAGCAATACCAAATGCATCGTTTGTAGATAATGGTGACGGTACAGGAACTTATACTTTTGTACCAGATGCTACCCAGGCAGGAATCAATACAGTCTCGTTCCTTGCAGTCGATCAAGGTCTGCCTCAACTCTCTTCCACAATTGACATAGAAATTAGTGTCGTAACTACAAATATTCGACCAGTGCTCGCTCCAATAGGCGCGCAAACAGTTACCGAAGGTGATTTGCTGATTTTGAATGTTTCAGCAACTGATGCAGACGGAGCTATTCCTACGCTTTCTGGATCAGGGCTTCCTGAAAACTCAACTTTTGTAGATAATGGTGATGGCAGTGGTGTCTTTACTTTTTTCCCTAACTTTGTTCAGTCCGGCTTGCATTCGGTTACAGTCAAAGCGAGTGATGGTTTTTCAACTGCTAAAGAAGTAGTCTTGGTTCAAGTCTATGAAGCAGGTGATCAGGCTCCCGTCTTTGGTGCTCTGCCGGCTACAACAATGGTTGAAGGTGACACTCTTGAATTTGTAGTTACTGCATCTGACCCTGATGAAGGTTCTATCACACTTAATGTGGTTGGAGCCAGTATGCCGGCATTTGTAAGTTTCACCGATGAGAGTGACGGTGTTGGTCGTTTTATCGCCGAACCGTTCTTCCTTGATGCTGGCGTTTACGCGATCGACTTGATTGCATCAGACGGTATTCTTGCTGATACAATTACAATAACTCTTGATGTTGCCGATGCTGGTAACCAGCTTCCTGTGCTGGCGGCCTTAACCGATCAGCAGGGTATCGAGCTTAAAAGTATTTCATTCAATATTTACACTCAGGATATCGATGGAACAGAACCACCACTAATTACTGGTGCCTTGCTCCCTACTGGTGCAACTGTAACAGATAATCGTGATGGCACAGGATTGTTCTCATGGATTCCGACTGACCTGCAAGAAGGCAGTTATGATATTCTTATCCTTGCAGAGGATTTTGATGTTCCAACAGTAATGGATACAGAGTTTGTTTCAATCATCGTTATTGATTCAAATAGAGCTCCAAGAATTGTTACTATGGGGCCAGCATCAGTCTTTGAAGGTGATACTTTGGTGTACGTCGTCTTTGCAGATGATCCTGACGGAACGATTCCTGCTATCGGAGCAAGAATAGATGGCGAAACAAGTTTGACTGAACCTAATATGGTAATGGTAGATTCGGGTAACGGTATTGGTGTCCTTACATTCTACCCGGATTACTCTCAAGGCGGTACATCGTCGAGTTTCTACTATATCAGATTCTTTGCTACCGATGCAGCTGATCCTGGATTAGTTAAGGACGCTACCGCTCCGGTCCAGATTACAGTAAATGATCGCAACGCCCCGCCTGAATTTGTATTTATAAATGGTGAAGGACCATTCACGGTAACTGAAGGTGATAACGTTACTTTCCAGATTGGTGCTACCGATTTTGATGGAAGCTCGGCTCCTATGTTGTCGATGACAGGTAGTCCAGCCAATGCTACTTTTAGCACAACCCCTGGGTTTGGGACTTTCCGCTTCTCTCCTGATTTTACTCAGGCCGGAACATATAACATTTTGTTTATTGCAACTGACGATAGAGGACTTTCAATTTCACAGTCGATTCAGGTCGATGTGATTGAAGCAGGAAATCAGGCACCTTATTTCTCTAACACAATCAATGATACTATTAACATTGCAGTAAACGCACTCTCTCAAATACTTGTTCGTTCAATTGAACCAGACCTCGACCTGATAACACTAACAGCAACCCCGATGTGGTCTCAATTGTTTGCTGGATTTGTAGATTCGGGTAATGGTTCTGGTGTCTATTCTGTAACCCCGGACAATACATACCTTGATTCAATGTACGCAATTGAATTTATAGCTACTGATCCGTTTGGATTAGCAGACACCGTTTCAACTGTATTGAGGGTTGTATCATTCTTGCGTGGTGATCTTGATAATAACAAGAAATACACGATGAATGATCTGGCCTGGCTGATTGGCTATCTCTTCCGTGGAGGCGAGGCGCCAGCGATTCCAGAATCAGCAGATGTAGATAAGGACAATGATATTAATATTGGTGATGTGACCTACATGATCAGATTCCTCTACAACTCGGGACCTCAACCGCCACAGTAGATATTAAAAGCACCTCGATCGAAATATCCGCAACGCAATCGATCAGGATCAGAAGGCCACTTCTCTCAAGAAGTGGCCTTTGTTATAATAATCCGGTTTTGCATAGCCTCAAGCGACACAACTTCATGTGTTGCAACGCATTAGGCGGTAATGCTATCTTTTAAGCATCATTCCTCTAATCTTTTTTTGTTGACTGTCTCCTTAAAAAACAGTTGACTGAGCGCTCTTGAGTATTTATTTTTTGAATGGAAAGTGACGTTTTGTACTAATTATGAATTTTGCCAGGAGGTGAAACTAAAGGAGTTAGAAAACGGTTATAGAAATTGGAATACGTCTAACAGATTGATGACGCATTATTTAAGTATAGGTTGAGTTTTGAAATCTGGCCGCCTCACGGTTGTTTTTCGATTGGCCTATTTAAAATATAAATTGGATTTACAACATATTTAATTTTAGCAGGAGCTATTATGAAAAAAGTTTTATCGATTGTTTTACTTTCGCTTGTTCTGTCATTCTCTGTCGCAGTTGCGCAGCAGAGTGTATCGTTTGAATCTGTAACTAATACACTCAACGACACAACACTTGAAGCTGGAAACACGCATGTTATTAGTATGAGAATTATTAACTCTTCTGCAAATTTTTACAACCCTGGTAATGGTTTTGAAATAAGTTCGCCTGATGGTGCTACTTGGACCACAGTTGTTGGTGCTTGGGTAAATAATTATGAAGCAAATTATACTCAAGCTTTCATCAATGCGTTTAGTGATGATGGCGCTCTTGCTGATACTATAGGATTTGCAGGGGTAAGTTTTGGCTTCCCTCCTGCTTTAGGTCTTCCGGCTGGCTTTGATGGTGTAGCTATGACAATTACTATCGGCCCAACTTTTGTTGCTGATGCAGGTAAACATATCTGTATTGATTCTTCCTTCTACCCACCAGGTGGTACATGGAAATGGGCTGATTTAGTCGCTGTTAACCCTCAGATTACCCCAGACTGGTCTGATGAGATGTGTTGGCGTATTGATGTTGCATCTGCAGTTGGTGATGTAGGTGGAAATCTTCCTACAGAATTTGCACTCGCTCAGAACTACCCGAATCCGTTCAACCCAACCACAAAGATCAATTTTGACGTACCGCGTCATGCCCATGTGACTTTGAAGATTTTCAATATCCTTGGACAAGAAGTTGAAACTTTGGTAAATGAAGATATGGTTGCAGGACGTCATTTTGCTAATTGGGATGCTTCCAATTACGGTTCTGGAATCTATTTCTATCGCATTGAAGCTGACAGCTTTGTTAAAACCAATAAGATGATGCTTCTCAAATAAGAATAGATATAGATATCAAAATCTCTTATAGATTTGATACGGCCCCTCAGGTATTTAAAGCCTAAGGGGCCTTTCTTATCGCAGATATATATAAGAATACTATAATTATTCCTCAATCGGAAAAGGCGAATTTTAAGCCTATGTCATTCAGTGAGTTAGGCGAAATATGTTGACTCTGAGCTATTATTATATTATCCTTATAGTTCATGTAGATTTTATTTCTCCCAAGCTTTTGATATAAAAGGACTTACAATGCTCGGTGTAATCGGCAACAAGTTTTCTATCGGAAAAGAGACGTATCAGCCATATTCGGCTGAACTCCATTATTTTCGTATTGATAAAAGGTATTGGTCGATCTGTTTTGAACGGATCAAAAAGGCCGGATTTAGAATCATTTCTACGGCTGTGCCTTGGAATGTTCATCAAGATAATTCAAAATCACTTGATTTCAATGGGTTTGATGACCCTCGCAAGGACCTCGTAGTATTTTTGGAGCTTGCCCGTGAATTCGGTTTCAAAGTTATTCTGCGTCCGGGTCCCTGGGTTTCGGGCCAGATCAAGAATGGTGGTTTGCCCGATTTTCTATTTACGGATATTAAAGTATTTGCAAGAAATGCGCTTGGTGAAGAGATCAAACTTGAGAATCAGTATGGTGTAGAGGCTGGCTATTTGCCTTCTTACCTGCATCGTAATTTCCAGTTTCATCTAAAATCATTCTTCCGTGCGTTTATTGAAGTTACAAAAAATTATGTTCATCCGCGTGGACCGATTTTCATGGTTGAGTTAGATTATGAAACTTCGTTCGGTCGTCTTCTATCACCTGATTCAGCCGATTTCAATCCTGATGTACTGGCTGAGTCTTATGGTCAGTTCCTGGAAACTCGCTATGAAGACATTAAGAAGCTCAACGCCAAGTATCGTGAGAAACACAAAGGTTTCGAAACTGTAGAGGCTCCGCGCAAATTTACCGGATTGACTCTAAAAGATTATCCGAAGGCTTTAGACTGGCTCCGGTTTAGAGAACATATGCTCAATGAATATTTAGAAATTCTTGAGGATGTTTTCAAGAGCTATACCGTTGAACCTCTTTTGTTCCGTTCTCTATATTTCCGGTCAGGAGAATTGCTACCGGCATTTAATCTCGTACCGGAAGATCGTGCGCCATTCCTTGGTACCAATGTTTTTCCTGAGGGAAGTTATTTCGATCTCGTAAATAAGGCGAGATTCCTTCAGTCGGAATATGGATTTGCTTTTGCAACTTCGTTTACATCCGGTGTGGCAGCGACCGATGCAGAACGTGAAGCGAAACTAGCACCAGTTACAAACAATCAGCGTCGTTTCTACTATGCGGCAGCTTTGTCTTCTGGATTTAAGGGTCTCAATCATTATATGTTTGTTGATCGAGATCATTGGCATGGAGCACCGTTGCATAAAGATGGTACTGTTTCCGACGGTTACGAAGTAGCCAAGAATTTCAATACAGCTATTTCATTGATCGGTTTTGAAGAGATGGAAAACAAGCCTAAGATTGCAGTTGTTGCGAGTCGTATTAACTCATGGCTTCATCTTATAGAATCAGACAAAGATTTTAAATATGTTAAACGTTTGATGAATCAGGCGAGTGTCGGTTTCTGTCATGACATGATGCGCCTTAAGTTGCATTATGCGGTTCGTGAGAACCGTGACTGGGAATCAATGACTGACTACAATGTGTTGTTTATGCCGAGCACCGAAGTTATGTCTGAGAGAGATCAGGAAGCCCTGGTTGAATTGGCTAAGGCTGGTGTGACGATCATTATGATGGGTGTTATGCCTAAATATGATGAAGAGATGAAAGAGTGCCAGGTGTTGGCTAATCATTTCCGTATTAAAACAACTGTTGATTATCAGATCGGTGTAGTTGAACATAAGACTGGATCGTTTACGTCGCATCTGTTTGGCGCAATCAGAACAACAGATGATTCGAAGGTCAAGAAACTTTGCAAATCTGAAAACAAAGTTGTTGGTGTTTGTTCATCACGTTTCAAAGGAAACTTCTATCTGTTTAGTTTCGATTTGTCATCCGGTGGCAACCATCGCAAACTTTCGCATGTAGAGTCTATCCTGGAAAACGAAACAATTGCACCATACTTGGATTGTTCGGATCCATCTGCGGATATATCATTCCAAATGGGAGACAAGAAAGGCACACTGTTTGTTGTCATTCCTCCTCCGGGAGAACTTTCTGACGGAATGGAAGTGCGCCGCAAAGAGATTATCATTCAGGCCGACCTTAAGGCTGGCGGGATGAATGCACCGAAGCTCAAATTGACTAACATGCTGGATGGTGAAGAAGCTGAGCCGATCAAGACAACTCAGAAAGAGTTGAAAGCCGGCCTGGCTATTGAAGTTGACTATCCCGATGGTTTGATCTTCTTAGTTGAAAAACGACAATAACATTTCGGCGACAAAATTTATGTCGATAGACGACGACAAAAACAAGACTAATCGATTTATACGGTTACTGTGTGTGACTATAGTTACACTTGGTCTTGTTCTTGTCGTTTTGTCATGTGAGGGAATTCGTGTCTCGAGTTACTTCACTCGCGGAGCTATCGCCTCAGTTTCACCGCTGGCATCAGATGTTGGTCGTCAGGTTTTTAAGAAAGGTGGCAATGCTTTTGATGTAGCAGTTGCTACAGCATTAACTCTCGCAGTAGTTCATCCTCAGGCAGGTAATCTTGGTGGTGGTGGTTTTGCGTTGATCCGTGATGGCCAAACAGGTGATATTCGTGCCCTTGATTTTCGTGAGAAAGCACCGGCGGCAGCATTCGAAAAGATGTATCAGGATAGCACCGGAACAGTGATAGAAGGGCTCTCAACAAAAGGTGCCTTGTCCTCGGGGGTACCCGGTACAGTTGCAGGACTTTATAAACTTTGGGAAACATATGGAAGCTTGCCATGGAATGATTTGGTTTTATATGCAGCTCGATTTGCCGAAACCGGATTTGAAGTGGATGAAATACTTGCCAACGATTTTATTTCATACGCTGATGCTCTTTCCGCTTTTACCGAAACAAGTGATCTCTTTTTGCCGGATGGTCGTCCTCTCAAGGCTGGTGAACGATTTGTTCAACCTGAGTTGGCATCTGTATTGTATCAGATAGCGGCAGAAGGTGCTGAGACATTCTATAGAGGTAATATTGCTGATCTTATTGTTGATGGTTTGGGAGCGCATGGTGGAATTATCACTCACGAAGATTTAGAATCGTACAATGTAAGATGGCTCGACCCGATTCATTTCAAGTTTGATTCGCTCGATATTTATTCTATGCCACCCCCTTCGTCGGGTGGAATAATTATGGGACAAATTCTAAAATTGATTGAGCCGTTTGATTTCAGTAAGTACAATGCTGACTCGCCTGAGTATATTCATCTGTTTACCGAGGCATCACGTCTTGCCTTTGCGGATCGTTCAGCTCATTTGGGTGATCCCGATTTTTGGAAAATCCCGTCCGGAATGCTTGATGAAAAATATATAAACTTCCGAAGGCAAAAAATCGCGATTGAACGAGCCGGACAATCCGAAGAGATACAACCGGGAAATCCTTCTGCGGTCGAGAGTGATGAAACTACCCATCTGTCTGTATGTGACAATGATGGGAATATGGTTTCAATTACAACGACTCTGAATGCGACATTTGGATCAAAGTTGGTTGTGAGTGGTGCCGGTTTTCTCATGAACAATGAAATGGATGATTTTTCTATACGACCGGGTTATCCAAATATTTGGGGACTGATTGGTGGTGAAGCCAACAAGATTGAACCGGCCAAGAGAATGCTCTCATCAATGTCACCAACTTTGGTACTACAAAATAAACGCCCGCGTCTCATAACTGGTTCGTCAGGTGGATCAAAGATTATCACAACTGTCGCTCAGAATATTATTAATCTATTTCGTTTCAGGATGACTCCGCAAGAGAGTGTGCTCAAGGCACGGTTCCATCATCAGTGGATACCTGATCTTCTTTATTTTGAGAAAGGAGCATTCAGTTCCGAACAGGTCGATGCACTAAAGGGACTGAGTCACATTTTGAAAGAACGTTCTCTCTACGGCGACCTTCATATCATTACTATCGATGATAACGGATTTATGCAGGCTGCATCTGACAGTCGCAGAGGAGGAGCGACGGCTGGTTATTGAGAACCAGAAGTCGGCTTGTTTTCGATTTTGCTAGGGGCAGTTTTTCTGGTTGCTTTGAATCCCAGGAAAATAGCACCTGCTCCAGTAAGGGTTACCAACAGACAAATAATCCAACCAATTATCGGTATAGCAAATAGTATCGACGTCAGAGTCAACCCCACAAGAAGTGCAAGCAGATTTGGTGAATTATTGCCTGATCCTTTTTTCGCAGTTATTAAAAGTCCTGCAAATAGCGACACAAGAATAGAACTACTATAGAATACAACTCCACCAGCTACAGAAATCAAACTGACGATTGGAATCAACAAAAGCGACACAATCATAAGTATTGAACCGATTATTGTTTGATCCGAGGCGATAAGTACTCGACCCAGAAGTGCTGAGATAGATGCGAGCCCCAATACTGTGATACATAATGCGATTACAAAGAGGCCGATAAATCCGATTCCAAGCGATAAACCAAGTTTGTTGTGAAGCTGATCAAGAGCTGCATTGACCTGATTTGAAAATAGTCTAATCGCTATCCAACCGAATAGGAAGGCGGCTAAGGCCATAGAGAAGGCAACAGCAATTTGAACCGAGCTAGAGTTATCTTCCTCATCTTCAAGTTTACCGAGCCATTCAGTATCACCTAATATATTCACACCTGATTGATCAATATCAATTTCGTTAGGGCTCGTATAAACCAGATTTCCTACTATAACGGCCGGAGGGAGAATCTCAATTTCATTTCCTTCCAGATAGACATCACCAGTTACAGTACCTGTAAGAGTTATTTTTTCACCACCGGCATGAACAGTTCCTTTAACCATACCATCGATAGAGATTATTTTGCCGTAAAAATTGAGGTCCCGTTCTACTCTCGCTTCAGGAGCAAGAGTAAGGCGTTCGCCACCTGCGAGTACCGAGCCACCCACCCGGCCGCTGATATTGATAATCTGCCCGCATGCACGTAGAGAGCCGTTAACAGTCCCTGAGTGATCAATAGATCGGCCCAGAAGATTCGCTGAGCGTTTGATTTCACCTTGAATTGTTACTTGTCCACCTATTGAGATAAGGTCACCATCGATCGTGCCGTCGATTTGGATGTCATCTCCAAAACTGTAAAGATCGTCATCGATTTGGTGAAGTCTGGATATGTGTATATTGCCGCCAGACTTGAATATAGAAGCTTCGGTTTTCTCAATTGCTGGGAAAGATAAGAAAAAAACGGCTATGAAAAGAACTGTAATCGAATTTTTAAACATTTATAATCGTGCTGCCTTAATAGGTTGTCAGAACTATCGCCTCTTAACTGTACGAGCCTGTTTGAGAACAGTTGCCTCAAGCGTTAATCAAATCAAGATAAAATATTGAATCTGAGGGCTTTATGCTACATATTTCAATAATCTGTAAATTGATGGAGCATATTAATATGATATCTACATATCTCGTTGGTTTTTCGATAATTTTCATGGTAGCGATTATTTTGATATTACGAAAAACCCAAATTCAATTTAGTCGCCAATGGCGGATTACAGGCGGTATTGCAGCTATTATTGGCTTAGTTCTTACAATATTAGGCGGAATGCAGCTTGAGAAGTCTTTTGGTATGAGGTCATGGGATGTAGTTACAGGAAAAATAATCGCGTCTGAGGTTATTGGAGAACGAGCCAAACGACCTCGCGTAACTTATAAGTACAGTATCGCAGAGTCTGAATTTGAGGGTGTAACAGATCTTGATCAGCCTTCATTTGGGGGACGAAATCAACGGAGGAGTACTGCCAATATCAAAGCATCTTTGTATTCCATAGGTGATACGGTAACTGTATTTGTGAACCCGGATAACCCCCAGGAATCAACCCTAAGGCCACATCCGTTTTGGTCAGAATATGCTCAGGCTGGGTTTGGTCTGTTTTTGTTAATGTTTGGGGGTGCAGTTTTGTTTGGACGGTACAAAGCATAATTCACGAGGCTTGTTTATAAGCTAAGACCCCTGGACGAAAAAGAGGCTAAAAATAATCTTGATATTAACAAATAGTGGTCCTGGTAATTATTGTTATGAATTTTACCTTGACAAGCTAAGCAGGTCTATTATACTTTGTTTTATGGTCAATAACTTCTTGATCGACAACTCCACACACGACAACTTGGTTTTGCTATAGCCTGACCATCAAGGAAGATTATAATTACAAAACCTATAGTATTTTAAAAAACGGAGTATGTTATGCGTAAATTGCTCATGTGTCTTGTGCATTCTATCGCGTTACTGGCTGTCCCAAGTATTGTTTTGGCCTCTCAGCCATTCCCATTTGAAAAGGTGGACTTCCAACTCGAAGAGCCTTTAGCAATCAAAATCTCACTGGGTCGTGCAATAGAGCAAATTGATGGTGCTGTTATTGAGGTTGTTCAATTGCACGGGCTTGGAATTATTGGGGATTCTTCCAGAAAGATTAATAACTTCCCACAAGTGCTCAAGTTACCGCTTGAAATAAAATCCGAACAACGAGCTACTATCAGAGTTCGAATTGCAATTATAGAAGATGGGGTTGAAAAAAAATCCAGGTTTTGGACCTTTCAAATTCAACCCTCTAGTGTTGGCTATCAACTCAAAAAACTTAGCTTCAATGAATATGCAAAGCTCTTTCCCAAAGAGGATATTCAACAATCCGGAGCTGTAATCGATACAGCTGCTATTATCGAAAAACTCAAACAAGAAACTGAAGAGGAAAAAGATTCATCAATAAATGAACTTGGTGATCAAGATACAAAGTCGCCCGAAGGAAATATTACTGTTTATGGCTACTGGAAATATAAAGATAAAAATGGTAATAGCAGACCATTGCGATATGTGCAGGTAGAGTTATGGGATGGGGAAACCGGACCTGATGAAAAACTTAAAACAACTTATACTGATGCTAATGGATATTATCGATTTGTAACAAACAACGATGATGGATGGGGACAAGGTGGGCGCGATGTTTACGTTAAGGCACATTGTCAATATTGGCGTTCTGGTGAAACAGATAAATGTGCAAAAGTTACAGATGGTAATATTCTCAGGTCTCCGTATTGGGGAGAAACTTCCAAGAAAAACAACGTATCTGATGGAAATGTGAATTTTGGTTCTTTAGCTTTTACTGATGGTATCCCATGGGCATTTTATGATTATGCGGTAACAGCTTATGAGTACTATAAGAATACCTCACCTAATTTCAAAACTCCAAGAGTCAATATTCAATATCCTCATGGTGACTGGCCTAACTTTACAGGTTCTATCATATATTATAATATAGAAATTCCTGCAAGTGGATGGGCGTGGGATGACAAAATGCTCACTCATGAGTTTTCTCATGCAACAATGTATAAAATGTATGGCGATGATTTTCCATCTGGTAGCGGGGATTATGATTCACACTCTCTATGCGATGAAACAGATGGTGCATTTGCTCTAATAGAAGGCTTTGCTGAGTTTGCTGCAATCTTTATTACTGGTCGGACTAGCTTGGAAGACGCTATGTATGCCGATTGTAGAGATGATCATGATCTGGATGGTGGCATTGTTGAAGGTGCTGTAGCTGCAGCAATGTATGATATTGCTGACCCCGCAAACGATGATAATGTACCCAATCAGTTCAGCACTTTATTGTACATTCTGAAAAATTATGAGCCTGATAATATGGCTGACATAAAGTCACGATGGTTCTCGCTTAATTATCCATATAGAACAGGACTTCAAGAAATTTATACACAACAGAAGATTGACCCACCACCTAAATTTTCAGTCACTATCGCATCAATGCCCCCAGGTCGAACAATTTTACTTGATGGACGCCCTGCCATATTACCTCGAACTCATTTGTGGGAACAGGGTTCAAAACATTCCCTTGTTGTGTATTCTCCTCAAGTTATTGAAGATGGTAGTCGATATTCCTTCGACAATTGGAGCGATGGTGGGACACAGAACCATCATATAACGATCAGTCAAAGTATGACATATACTGTTAAGTTTGATAAAGAACATCGGCTTACAACTAATGTAAGTCCTCCTGGATCAGGCACAGTTAATCCTACATCTGAAAGTTGGCATCTTGAAGGTAGCAATGTACGGATAACAGCAACACCAAACTTTGGATGGGAATTTAAATCTTGGGCTGGCACAATTTTTAGTCCCTTAAATCCGATTATCCTGACTATGAACAAACCGAAAGGTGTTACTGCAAACTTTAAGGAGCCGGTTACAGATGTTGATGTAGCTTCACAAGCATTGCCTCAAACATTTGCGCTTGGACAAAATTACCCTAACCCATTTAATCCAACTACGACTTTTTACTATGATGTTCCAGAGGCATCTCATATTAGGATTGATGTTTTCAATATTTCAGGAGCCTGCGTTGCTACTTTAGTTAATAAAACCATGTTGGCAGGCACACATCAAGTCAGCTGGAATGGACGAAATCATAACAACAATCTAGCATCTTCTGGAATATATTTTTACAGGTTATCATCTGGAAATTTCAACTCAACGAAAAAAATGGTTCTGTTGAAATAAAGTGAACTATTCAAATGTATTAATAGAAATTCTCTGAATTGTTTTTAGTATATTCCCCGTTGGATATAACATTTTGGCGGGGTTTTCTTGTGATTTTCTGAACATTTGGTATCTATGTGTAAAGGAATTTAATTATTAAATCAAAAAACACTTTGAGCTGACTCAAGCTTTGATCGTAACTATAGTGTTGTCATTAAGTTATAGCCTGGATGAGAATGGTGATTCTTGAAGAAAAGTTTTTATCGTATCGATATAGAATCTTTTTTTTTGCTATACTTCGATAATAAAATGTGAAGATTAAGGGATATTCGAAAAGGTATCTGTAATCTTTTGAAAATCTGCTCTAAATTGTTACCAGAAAATAAATAAACCAAATGTTTTGCCGATATTATCAATGATATACGGTAAATACTATGAAATTATTTCTGGATCGCAATAGGACTCTGCTTCCGCGGATCGACTTTATTTATTTCCTCACGCGGTGTATGACTCTGGCGGGAATTGTCTGGTTCTTTCTTGTAATTGAACCAGAGGCGTCAGGTCAGCTATTTCTTTATTCAATAATTGGTATCTACACACTTCATCTATTGCTATTTGGATTAGCAATCCGTGATAAATTCGATATCAAACTTGCCTACCTCTCAAGCATTATATTCGATATTGTCTTTATTCCTTTTTACATAGCTCATACAGGATTTGTTCAATCCTCGTTTTACCTGCTCTTTTTTCTGACGATTGCTGTAGCTGCTTATGTTGTCACTCGTTGGTTTGCTACGGCGGTTACTTTTATAGTTTCTATCGCTTATGTTGCAACTCTCTACTCGCATATGTCTTTTGTGAATCTATTTGATATATCGATGCGTTTGGGATTTTTGTGGGTTTGTTATCTGACTATTTCATACGTTTCGGATTATATGCGCCGTTCAGAACAAAGATTATTGAAGCTTTTTGATACTCTCAATATGCGAACATCCGAACTTGAAAAATCTCAAGTTCAGATAGAAATGATTTACGAAAATACACGTATCCTTGCGTCTCTCCTTGAACCGGAGGGTGTCGTAAAAGAGATAATGCGTATTTTAGATAGAACCCTTCAGTTTGAACAGTTTGCAATTATATTCAGAAATGACAGGGGTGAGTATTATTATCGAGCGAGATCAATTGACAGCCGTGTTAATTTTCATTTGAAAGCTATTCAAGCTGGTAAGGATGGTCTTGTACGAAAAGTTGCTGACATGGAAGAACTCGTCCGAGTTAAAAATGTCGCTGACCGAGAAGACTATGAACCATTGCATCTGGATACATCTGCCGTAATATTAGCCCCGATGTCATCACATGGCCACACGCATGGTCTGCTTTTGGCTGAATCGAAAAAGAAAGATGTTTTTTCTGACAAAGATGAACAGATGCTATCAATTGTCGCGCGGTCTGCCGGTTTGGCTTTAGAGAATGCCGAGCTTCACAAGCGTACCGAGGAGATGTCTATAATTGATGATCTTACACGTGCATTCAACTATCGTTATTTCGTGCGCAAGCTTCAGGAAGAAAAGAAGCGTGCTATAAGATATAAACTGCCACTCTCAATAATCATGGTCGATATCGACTGGTTCAAGAAACTGAACGACACGTATGGTCATGAGGTGGGAAATATAGTTCTGACAGATCTGGCTAAAGTTATTCGAAGCTGTATTCGGGATGTTGATGTTTTCTCTCGGTATGGTGGTGAGGAGTTTGTTATTATACTTCCCCAGACTCCACAGGCTGAAGCAGAGGTGCTGGCTGAGCGTATGAGAGAAAAAGTAGAATCAAACGTTATAAATACAGATAATGCTGGAAAACTGAGAATTACAATATCGGTCGGGGTTAGTTCATACCCTGAAAACCGACGATCAGCAGAAGATCTTGTATCATCTGCAGATCAGGCCCTATACAGAGCGAAAGGATCAGGCAAGAATCTTGTTTGTTCGGTTTAATAAGATGAGTAATATAATTGATATAGAGCACAGAAAGGACGCAGGTCCTCAATGACAGTTCCAAAGGAACTAATTAACAGTATCGGCCAACTCTTCGTGATTGGTTTCAAAGGAGCAACTCCGCCAGAACCTCTCCTTGATTTTTTCAGGGAAGAACGAATTGGCGGGTTAATCCTTTTTGAAGAGAATTGCCCGACTCATGCTCAGGTTCGAGAGAACATAGAGCAAGTCAAATCATATCTGCCGGACACACCTCCCTTTATCGCAGTTGATCAAGAGGGTGGTCGGGTATGTCGTCTGCGAGGTGCACCAGCTGAATTCAGGCCAGCGTCATCATTTGCATCAGATGATGATGTCAGCCTCTTTAAAGAGATTTATTCTCGCTCAGCAGTTTACCTCGAATCGCTAGGTATAAATCTAAATTTCGCCCCTGTGGCTGATCTGATGCTTAATGAGCAGAACGATTGGCTCAAAGAGCGTTCCTTTGGGGACAATCCATCAAAGGTGGCAGATTTTGTACGGGCTTCGGTTGAGGTTGCACGTGAAAGCGGTCTTATGAGCTGCCTTAAGCATTTCCCTGGCCTTGGTGCGTCTAATATCGATCCCCACAACGAAACCTCGACAGCTGATTACGATAACATTATTTGGGAACAACGTGAAAAAATCCCGTTTGAGGCTGGTGTGCGAGCAGGTGCCGATATGATCATGACTACCCATATGACTATACCGAGTATTGATGACAAAATGGTCACAGTCTCAGAAAAAATCATATCCGATCTTGCCCGAAATGAACTTCAGTTCGACGGACCAATTATTACTGATGATCTTTGCATGGGTGGAGCTGAGATTATTGGGTCATACGGATAAAGAGCTGTTGCGGCATTCAACGCAGGACACGATATTCTATTGTTCGGATCAGACACAGAAGCTGCTATGCAGGCGTATGATTATTTTGTTGATGCTTGTAGTAGAGGTGAGCTACCTCTCGAACGGTTACACGAATCGATCAACCGTATTGCAGGCTTAAAATACCGACTCGGACGATCTATGGTCAGATAATATGAAGCTAACAAGGATGTCAGTGAAAAAGAAGCTCGTTATTCTGGGGCTCAACTCAGGGACATCCGCTGATGGTCTCGATCTCGCTCTGCTGCAGTTGTCAGGTTCAGGAAACAGGACATCTATCAAGTGGCTGGGTGGCTCAACGAAAAAATATCCAGAAAAATTACGAACCGACATTCTTAATATCGCCGATTCCAAAACAGTGAATCTTGATCATTTGGTGCGGCTTGACAACGCACTCGGTATTTTTACCGGACGTGCTGCCAAATCTTTTATCAACAAAATAGAATCTGGAAGTATTAAAATTGATGCTATCGCATCCCATGGTCAAACAGTCAGACATCTGACAGAATTTGGCAGAGCGGGCGGTATCAATGCAAGAGGCTCACTTCAGATCGGATCACCTGAGCAAATAGCTACTATCACAGGAAAAGTGACAGTGGCTGACTTCAGACAAGCCGAAATTGCACTTGGTGGTGAAGGGGCTCCGGTAACAGTTGATGCTCTCAGGCGATTGATTCCGCAAACAGGAAAATCGGAACTATTGCTTAATATTGGCGGGATGTCGAATTATTTCTATTTTAGTGGATCAAATAAAAAACCGATCGTGAAAGCTGCCGACTGTGGCCCCGGTAATGTGCTTTTAGATATACTCTCTAATAAATTGTTTAATGAAAAATTTGACCGCTTTGGTCGTAATGCCAGCAATGGTAACATTTCTCAAAGATTAATGACTCTGCTACGCGGGTTGCCATACTTTGCAGGTAACTCTCACTCTACAGGACGTGAACAGTTCGGAGTACAAACAGTACAGAAAATTATATCGCTCGGGAAAAAACTTAAATTGAGCGATAATGATTTACTTGCGACCGCAACAGAATTAACTGTCTATGCAGTCTGTCGGGCGATTGAACCTATTCTCAAGAAGGACCAATCTCTTACAAAATTGTATTTGACTGGAGGCGGAGTTCATAACAAGTTCCTATGTCGGCGTCTGCAAGAATGTATGCCGTCTGTTGAAGTATTGTCGGTTGCACAGTTAGGTCTTAATCCTGATCTGATTGAGGCAGCCTCCTATGCTCTGCTTGGTTACAGTGCGTTGCGTTCAGAAAAACGAAAGACTGTTGCCGGAAAGAGCTTGAGCCGTTGGTTGCCGGTGTCCGGAAGGATTATACAACCACCACAGATTGTGTGATAATGTATATGAAAGCAGAAGTCCGTTGAGAAAGTTAAAAAGTATAATGAAACTATCTGTCCGAATTGGTATAGGTCTGGGAGTGTTGGTTGTTGCATGGGGTTGTGCATCAATTCCAGGGCTTAGAGAAGAATCTTCTTCTACTTATATCAGAGTGCCGTTTGTACGTGTGTTGGTGGCGGAAAATTCTGACAAGATCGAGCTTCAAGCGGATGGTTCTTTTGCTATTGAATGTCTCGTTGGAAAGAAACAGTCGGTATATTATTCATCGCAACCTGTTGGTGTTTCTTCAATGAATCGTAAATTAATAGTGCGTGATATTACCGGCAATGAAATTGAATCCGGACTGGATGAAGTAAATATAATTCCGCGTGGTAATTCCAATCGAATTCGTCTCAACAAAAAACGTTATCGTGGTATTGTAAAGATTGTACCGGATGGGGCAACTGTGCGAGCAATCAATGTTGTCTATATGGAAGATTATCTTAAGGGTGTTGTGCCTCCGGAGATAGGTCCGCGAAAAGAAAATGAAATTGAAGCAGTGAAAGCGCAAGCCGTTGCCGCTCGTACCTACGCTATGGCTCACTTGAAACAATATGTCGGTCAACCTTATGATATGAAATCATCGATATACGATCAGGTCTATGAAGGTGTTGATGTTGAGAACAAATTGGTAAATGATGCTATTGCAAAAACAGCCGGACGGGTACTGACATATCAAGATAGTTTTATTTCAGCATATTATCATTCTACCTGTGGTGGCACTACCGACAATATTGCCGATGTGTGGGACAAGAAAGATATACCGTATCTAAAATCTGTAGAAGATGGCACCGCCTGTTCATGGTCAAAATATTATTCGTGGCGCGAAGTTTTTACGGAAAAGCAACTGCGTGGTCGGATTGAGCAATATCTTTCAAGTGATCGGGGTCGTCAGATTACAATCGGACCTATACAAGATATTGCAATAATGCAGCGTACTGCCGGAGGACGAGTTGCTCGAATGAATCTTGTTACCAAAACAGACACCTATCGTTTTGCCAAAGATCGAATTCGCTGGGTGATTGGAAGAACTTCTAATCCTGATCTTATCCTTCCTTCCGATAGATTCAAGGTTTTGTTGGACCGCGATCCAGCCGGAAATATTCAGAGAATAGAATTCAAAGGTAGTGGATATGGGCATGGTGTTGGGATGTGTCAATGCGGGGCTATTGGGCAGTCACGCAAAGGATGGACATACGATAAAATTCTGAAACACTACTATACTAACGTTGATCTTAAGAAGCTTTACTAAGAATGAAAGTTATGAATCAAATCAGTGCAGGGGAATTAAGACAGTGAGTTCGTTCAGAAGAAGCTTAGTGATTGTACTATTTACGGTCACCTTTCTTTGCATGCCTGTTCATGCTATTGATTATAAGTACACTATAAGTAGTGGCATGTCTCAAGCTGCACTTTCGGGTGGAAATTTCTTCAGCTTTGAAAAAGAAAAGAGTTTAACATTTGGGCTCGCGCACAACTTAACGAACCGATGGCAATTTGGTATTAATTATCAAAGCTATACGTTTTCAAATAATATAGGTACAGCTCTAACAGATTCTGTTGGGCAACTATACAATAATTCACCGTTAGATATTAATGCGACTCTCTTAGGAATAAAACTGCAGCGCTTGCTATTAGGTCCTGATCGAAGATTGAATTTTTCTCTCGGTTTTGGTGGTGGGATTTTAATCTGGCGGGGATTAAACCCAGAAACAAATACAACCTATGTAGTGCGTGGTCCCAACAACGAATTTACTGACTTCGCAGCTACCGAACTTATGCTCTCGGCAATGGTAGGTTTGCACTTGAAGCCATCATCTCGATTTACATTTTCATTAGAAAGCACAGCCAATTATTTGACTTCGGCCGGAGCTGAGTTTGAAATTGATCTGAGTGATAAGCGTGCTAAAATAATGATTGGTTTTTCTGCCTTGGTGCATTTCAATTTTGGAGCACGAGCGAGATTCCCGTCCCGAATGTCTGACGTAAAAGATGATAAGCCACGAGTATTCAGAACTGATCCCGGAAATGATAGTGACAATGACGGAGTACCTGACAGCAGGGACAATTGTATCAATACACCGTATGGTGTAGTCGTTGATATTGCCGGTTGCCCTCGTGATTCTGATCGTGATGGTGTCCCCAATGGGCTTGATGACTGCCCGCGTACACCGGCGGCAGCAACCACGACGGTTGATATCAAAGGATGTGCAGTAGATTCTGATTTCGATGGCCTTGCTGATTATCTTGATGCCTGTCCCAACAATCGTGTTGGCGCATTAGTTGATGCCAGAGGTTGTCCGACCGACGAGGACAATGATGGTGTTCCTGATGGGCTTGATGATTGTCCCGGTACTCTTCCTGAAGTGGCCGTTGATCCCAATGGCTGTCTTGATCTGACAATGTTTTCAAAGCCAATGGTTTTGAATATCGATTATGTTTCAGGATCGTTTGAAATCGACCCGAATAGTAAAGGGAGATTAAAACGACTGGCCGGGTTATTGAATTTTGTTACAGATATTAATATTGAAATAAATGCATATACAGACAATATCGGAACCACCGTGGCGAATCGCAGGCTTTCTGAGAAAAGAGCTAATCGTGTTCGAGATTACTTGGTAACTCAGAGTGTGGCAACTGAACGTATTAAAGTATTTGGACGAGGTGAGACGAATTTTACCGCCTCCAATCAGACTGCTGCCGGACGAGCGAAAAACCGCCGGGTTGAGATTATTTTCTACAGATAAATACGGTAACCATTATAATGAATTTTGATTCTTCCTCTCCTGACTATAAAGAAAGACGCAGCCATGAATGGGCTGTGATAATTTTGCTCCCACGTGAGCTCGATGCAATTATTGCTCCAATCAGAGAACAGTATGATCCTGATTATTCGAATGTTGATTCGCATCTAACACTTGTTTTTGAATTCGAAAGCAGGCTTTCGCTTCAGTCGATATCTGATGCGATCAGTAGTGTGATTGATAGCTCAGAACCAATAGAAATTGAACTTGATTCAATCGGTGATTTTTATCCTGACTCACCAATAATTTACTGGTCGGTTAAGCAGAATACCGCTCTTGATTCTCTATATAAGTCACTGCATACACGACTCGATCTGGCTCTCCCTCATCGAGAATTTATTCCGCATGTCACAGTTGCGAGAGAAATTTCTTACCATCGAGTGATGTTGGTTAAAGATCGTATTGTTGGATATCTGCCCGCCGAGAAATTTACTGCTAATGCAGTTGAATTAGTATCTCCGGTTATTGATCGAAAATGGGTTTCGGTTAGATCGTTCAAACTTCCGCAGTAATAAAATTATTCATAAAAAAAGCGACCATCGAAATGGTCGCTTTAATATCTACATAAAAAGAATTACTTGGTCGGGGCTGGATGGACCAATTTTGCACTTTCTTCAAATTTGAATTCTTTGAAGTTCGGGTTGCCTTCTTTAGTGTGGCACTTTACACAATCTTTTTCTGTTGGCATTATAAGGCCAGCAGCAAGAGCGAGTTTTTTCTGACCTTCTGGGTCAGCTTTCCATTTTTTCTTGCTCATGATCTTAGCCGATTTGTAATCAGCTCCAGCGCCGTGACAAGCTTCGCATTGAACACCAGTAAGGGCAACATCTTTGGCAGTTGTGCCGGTCATGTGGCAACCGGTACATTTTGGGTCTTTCTGCTCTTCGGCCGACAGACGATCCCAGGTAGTGGCGTGGCCAGTTTCGGACCATGATGTAAACTGAGCCTTGTGGCAAGTTTTACATTTCTTGGCTCCAACAAAAGCGTGGGCATCATCGGCTGCATCGGCTGCATCGGCTGCAAAGGCAGGGAGCGCAAAAAGCGCAACCAGTGACATCATTAGGATGACAGTCAAAGTGAGTTTCTTCATTAGTTTAGACCTCCAGTTAATCTCTCTGTTTCTTATACCATCTTAGTTATAATTATCACAAACATTTCTTTGAATTGTGAAAATATAGTGCACTAAAATCAGAGTCAAGCTTTTACCGCAAAGCTTTGAAAAAAGGCTGATAAAAGCTAATTATCTCTTGCGGTTTGGTTGAAATTTGTCTAAAATTCTCGTGGTGTAGTATGAAAATTCTTATCGTATCACAGCATTTTCCGCCTGAACGCGGGGCAGTTCGGCGGCTTTTTGAATTTGCCAGGTATTTTGTCAAAAATGGCCATGAAGTATCTGTACTTACAGCTGTGCCTAATTATCCCGATGGAATAGTGCCTCCAAAATACCGAGGCAGAATGTTCTATGCCGAAGAGATTGAAGGAGTTAAGGTATACAGAAGCTGGGTCTTGCCTGCTTCAAATCTCTATCAGGGTAAGAGGATGATAGGTTTTGTTATCTTTTGCTTTACTGCCTTAATTAACTCTTTCAAGATAAAAGATGACTTTGATATGGTCTTAGCTTCTACCCCGCCTGTCAACACGCCGGTAATCGGTTGGATTTTGAGTAAATTGAGGCGAACCAAATTTGTACTTGAAGTAAGAGATTTACAGCCAGAATCATCCGAGGACTTCGGAAACCTCGAAAAATCGATTCTGACAAAAGCTATAAAAGTTCTGATGCATTCATTATATCGACGGGCTGACAAACTTATTGCAGTTACAGACGGTATAGCAGATTTTCTGATTGATTTGAAAATACCGGCTGATCGTATTGCTACAGTAAAATCCGGCTTCTCTCATGAATTTCTAAATGCCAGTCAGAATGGTATTCGACAGAAATATGGATGGGAAGAAAAATTCCTGATCCTGTATGCAGGCACGCTTGGATGGGCTCATTCTCTGGAAACTGTTATCGAGGCAGCTCGCAAGTTGACCGACCAGCCAGATATTAAGTTTGTATTTGTGGGTGATGGTGGCAAACGTGGTGCTTTGGAAGGTATGGTTCGTGACTATGGTCTTAAGAATGTAGAGTTTATTGGTGCTCAGCCACTTGAATCTATTCCATTTTTCTTAAAGTCGAGTGATGTACTGATCGAAACTCTGAAAGAAGTTCCTATTACCAAAGGTACATTCCCATGTAAACTTTTTGAGTATATGGCTTCCGGACGACCAATCCTTTTCGGTTCGCAGGGTGGTGAAGCTGTTCGTGAACTCGAATTAGCGGGTGGTGCTTTATCATATCGGTCTGATGATGTTTCGCACCTGTGTGAATTGATTTTAGAGCTTAAATCAGGTGAAATTGATGGTAGTTCTCTTGGTGAAAAATATCAAAATCATGCAGCCGAATTCCATCCGAGAGATCGATGGGCTGCCTATTACCTGTCTCAGCTTGAAAAAGTTTGATAATCTTCTATAAAAACAGTTCCTTAAGTTAATGAAAAATTGTTATAAACCTGGTCAATTATCGCCTTGCTTGATCCATTATTATATATCTATATTACATGATTCATTAAATCCTATCAGGGAAAAGGTCTATTTAGTCAATGCCAAATATAAAACAGCGATATAATTCAATTTCAATCTCCGACCTTCCGGGACTTCTTCTGGGTTTTGACACAACAGTACCGACTATTCATGGGGATAAGCGCTATGTTAATTTAGATAATGCTGCCTCCACACCAACATTTAAGCCGATAGCCGATTCAGTAACTCAATTTCTAAGATGGTATTCAAATGTTCATCGTGGGACAGGATTCAAATCTCAATTATCAAGTTGGGCCTTTGAGGAGTCGCGTAATATTGTTGCTAAATTCATTGGAGCCGACTTAAGCAAACAAGTAGTTTTGTTTACAAAAAATTCGACCGAAGCGATTAACAAGTTAGCCAATCGCGTTATTATTAAGCCGGATGATATAATTCTTACTTCCTTGATGGAGCATCACTCAAACGAACTCCCCTGGCGACGCGTTGGTGATGTAAAACATATCGAAATAAATCATGATGGCACGATTAGTAGGAAAAGTTTTGAGGAGCTACTGAGCAAGTATGGCTCAAGAATAAAACTGGTCGCTATAACGGGCGCATCAAATGTCTCTGGCTACATTAATGACGTAGATTATTTTGCCAAAATGGCACACAGTGTTGGGGCAAAGTTTGTTCTCGATGGTGCTCAATTAGTTCCGCACCGTCCGGTTGACGTAAAGGCTAACGACCCTGAATGTGCGATTGACTTTTTGGTTTTTTCTGCACACAAAATGTATGCTCCTTTTGGGGTTGGGGTGCTGGTAGCAGATAAAGAAACATTTGAGCATGGCGACCCAACAGAAGTTGGTGGCGGTGTGGTAGATATTGTTACTATGGAAGAAGCATATTGGGCTGATCTTCCCGATAAGGAGGAAGCAGGGACTCCGGATATTGTAGGAGTAGTTGCACTGGGGCAGGCTATTAAGATGATTGAGCAGATAGGCTGGGACTCAATCATAGAGCATGAATCGGAACTGATCGCTTATGCCTTAAAAGAATTAGCGAAAATTCCTGAAGTCAAATTGTACGGTGACACTAACCCGGAACAAGCATCGCAACGTCTTGGGGTTGTATCATTCAATATTGGTGATATCCCTCACGGTTTGACGGCTGCGATCCTCAGCTATGAGGGGGGTATAGGTGTACGATCGGGCTGTTTTTGTGCCCACACCTATGTGAAGGAATTATTGCATGTTTCAGATGAACGAGCCGCAAAATACGAAGCGGAAATTCTCGCCCGTGACCGCACCAATTTGCCCGGAGCAGTTCGGGCTTCTTTTGGAATTTACAATACTTGTGACGAAGTAGATCAGCTAATTGAAATGATTAGAAAAATAGCTGCAGGCGACTATTGCAAAGACTACACCTTGATAATAGAGTCTGGTGAATATCAACTCCCCAATTTCAAATATGACTATTCAGATTATTTCAGCTTTTAAAGAGCAGGCTAATATACATCGAAATAGAGTTATCATATTCTTACCCAATCAGAAAAGACCTAAATAACCAGACATTAGGCAGTTTTTGTTAACATAATCCTTAAATTTCAAATTCAATTCTCAGGCCATAAGACTATGCAAGAATTTCCGATTTCGGTTGGGTTTATTGGCCCTTTTCATTATACTGGCCGGACTGTGAAATAAGTCACAAATTGCGCTTTTTGATTATAGGTGATATGATGGCCAAAGTAATGCCCTTTAGAGGTTTAAGACCCCGACGTGACATCGCCCGCGATGTCGCCTCCCCGCCTTATGATGTTCTGAGCTCGGAAGAAGCTCGTGCCCTGGCGGCGGACAATCCGAATTCATTTTTAAGAGTCAATAAAGCTGAGCTTGAGTTTGATGCCTCCGCCAGTCCTTATGGTCCCGAAGTGTACGAACGTAGTAAACAAAACTTGGCAAGACTGATTCGTGAGAATCTTATGATTCGTGACACCGAACGTTCGTTCTATCTGTACAGGCTAACATGGAAAGAACGAAGTCAAACTGGATTGGTTAGTGTTACATCGGTTGATGAATATAACGATGGTATTATCAAAAAGCATGAACATACTCGTCCGGTAAAAGTAAATGATCGGGCTGATCATATTGATCACTTACAGGCGCAGGTAGGACCAGTCTTTTCTACTTTTCGAGCCAATGATGAATTGCGTTCTTTGTTTGAAACGATCATGATAGCAGATCCCGAAACTGCGTTCAAAGCAGACGATAATGTTAAGCATGAAATATGGGTTGTGTCTGATTCCGAAAACATTAAAAAAATTATTGATACATTTGCGAAACTTGATTCTTTATATATTGCCGACGGACATCATCGCTCGCAGGCAGCCTCAGAAATTCTCAGACGGCGACGCGAAGAAAACCCTTCCTACGGAGCTGACGAACCGGCCAATTATTTTCTCAATGTACTTTTTGCCGATGATGAACTTCGTATTCTCCCGTACAATCGTGTCGTGAATGACCTCAATGGTCATACAATTGACGAACTGATGAAGCTTGCCGAAGAACATTTCATTGTAAATAAAACTGATATTCCAGTTGAACCCGATGAATTGCATTCGTTTGGTATTTATGCGGGCGGTCAGTGGTATCTTCTTGGTGCGAAAGATGGAAGTTTTGATGCGAAGCATCCGACGAAATCGATCGATGCTTCTGTGTTAGCAGACAATTTTATTGCCCCACTTCTTGGTATTGATGATCCCAAGACAGATAAGAGAATTGATTTCATAGGTGGAATTCGGGGTGTTAAAGAACTCGTTCGCCTTGTTGATTCAGGTAAATTCAAAATAGCGTTTTCACTTTATCCGACGTCGATTGAACAACTTCTAAATGTTGCCGACGCTGGCGAGGTTATGCCACCCAAATCGACCTGGTTCGAACCTAAGCTTCGGTCCGGGATGGTGGTAAATCTCTTAACGGAATAGAGACAGGAGAAATATAATATGCTTATTCTAATTTCAGATGCTTTCGGAGCTACTTTGCCTGAGAAGCTTGCACGGTTTGGTGAAGTGACCGACGACAAAAACCGCGTGGCTGACGCGGAAGTAGTTTTGATTCGTAGTAAAACAAAAGTAACGAAAGAATATATTGATGGTGCTCCGAATCTAAAACTTGTCATTCGAGGTGGTGTTGGTCTTGACAACGTAGATCGTGAATATGCCAAGACAAAAGGTATTCAGGTTTTTAATACAGCTGATGCTTCAACGGTTGCAGTAGCCGAAGTAGCGTTTGCATTGATGATTGGAATTACCAATCATGTTGGTCGTGCCGATGCTTCAATGCGCGAAGGTAAGTGGCTCAAAAAAGAGCTTGGACGAACTGAGTTGATGGGCAAAACAATTGCTGTGCTCGGTATGGGTCGTATCGGTTCGGCTCTTGGTGAAAGAGCGAAAGCGTTCGGAATGAAAGTGATTGGGTATGACCCGTTTGTTAAGTCATCCCCCGTTGCAGAAATGAAAACCGATCTGGATACAGCACTGGGTGAAGCAGATTATGTTTCGATGCACATGCCCTTGACCGATGAAACAAAAGGTTTGATTAATAAAGAACAGATTTCCAAATTCAAAGATGGCGCCTGGTTAATCAATACCGGACGCGGTAAGTGTATCGTAGAAGAAGATATCGTCGCAGCGTTGGAATCTGGAAAGCTGTCAGGCTATGCGACCGACGTATGGTATTCTGATCCACCGGACGCAGACTGTCCGTTATTGAAATGTGAAAAGACTCTTCTCATGCCACACCTGGGTGCATCTTCCAAGGAGAATATGATACGCATCGGTGAAATTTGTGAGAAGTTGATTGAAGAATATAGTGCGAGCCGCTAAGAGCGACTCCTGAAAGTAAAGAAGAGGTCCTCATATGGCTAAACGAATTTTTAATTTCAGCGCCGGTCCGTCAACGCTGCCGCTTGATGTTCTCAAAAAAGTACAGGCGGAATTTTTGGACTATCATGGTACCGGAATGTCATTGATCGAAATGTCGCATCGCTCAAAAGAGTTTGACGAGGTCAATAACAATACTATGAACTCGTTGCGCGAACTGATGGGACTTTCCGATAAGTACAAAATCCTGTTTGTTGGCGGTGGTGCATCATCGCAGTTTGCAATGATTCCAATGAATTTCCTGAGCAAGGGCAAGACTGCCGCATACGTTGATACTGGTGCATGGGCCGGCAAAGCTTACAAAGAAGCGAAGGCTTTCGGTTCCGTTCATCTGGCTGGTTCATCGAAAGATGGTGGTCATACATTCGTTCCTAAAACAGCCGACATCGACTTCCCATCGGATGCAGCTTATTTGCACATGACATCGAACAACACAATATTTGGAACACAGTTTCAGGAATATCCTGATACTGGTTCGGTCCCTTTGATTTGTGATATGTCATCCGATATTTTGTCACGTCAACTCGACTTCAACAAGTTCTCGGTAATTTATGCAGGTGCGCAGAAAAATCTTGGACCGGCCGGAGTAACGATTGTAATCGTTCATGAAGATATGCTGGTTAAGTGCAACGATGGTATCCCAACGATGTTTGACTATCGCACTCATGCGAATAAAGATTCTCTCTATAACACACCTCCAGTTTTTGCGATTTATATCGTTGGACTTGTCGCTGAGTGGATTAAAGAGCAGGGTGGTCTTGCGGCGATTGAAAAAATGAATGTCGCCAAGAAAGAACGTATCTATCAGATGATTGATCTGAATCCTGATTATTACAAAGGCACAGTTCAGGACGAAAGTCGCAGTTGGATGAATTTGACTTTCAGACTTCCCTCCGAAGATCTCGAAAAGAAATTCATTGCCGAAGCTAGTGCAGCAGGTTTTAGCGGCCTTAAGGGTCATCGTTCGGTTGGCGGTGTGCGTGCTTCAATTTACAATGCTATGACTCTTGAGGGCGTTGAGAAGTTAGTTGAATTTATGGAGTCATTTAAGAAGGCTAACTAATCAGTAGTTATTATTTTTGATATATTCTAAGGCAGGTCGTTTCGAGCGATCTGCCTTTTTTGATTCAATAGTTAAATACTATTGTTATAAATACTTGACGCCAATTGTTCAAGACGCCTGCAGGCAGTACTCGCTTACACTAACCGGGATTTCATTGACTGGCGAAAGATCGTCGAGCCAAAAGGCTTGATCATTGCGTTGAAAAATCATAAAGCGACCTTCATCTGCGGAGTATCTGGCGCGATGGAATCGTAGATAAATATGCTGGTCAGTCAGACCAACCATTTCAATCTTCCCAAGTTCGTGTGACATTACAAATCGGATACGTTTAGCTAATCCTGAAACTAACCGTTTCGCTTCTTCGATAACTCTGAAAGTTTTTACAAGTGGAATATCGAATGGCGCGTTTCCTTCGGTTGGACGACATTGGAAAAAATAGTACGGGGGCACACCGGCATAAGATAATTTGTTCATAAGCTCGGCAAGTATTTCGGGGCTGTCGTTTAAGCCACCAATAATTGGTGTCTGATTAACAGTTATAACTCCTGCCTGCATGAGTAGATCAAGCCCCTCGCGAGAAACCTCTGTTAATTCGTTCGGATGATTGAAGTGTGCCATGACATAGATTCGTTTTTCACGAGTAGAATATTTCTTGAACAGAGCAAGCAACTTGGGATCATTTATTATTCGATACGGATTAAAGGCAGGGATTTTTGATCCGAGCCGAATGATCGAAACATGATCGATCTCACGCAACCGTGAAATAATATCTTCAAGCTGTTCTGTCTTTAGCATTAACGGATCACCACCAGTTAAAAGAACGTTACTGATTTCAGGATGGGCGGCAATGTATTCAATTCCGGGTGTGACATCGTAGAGCACCTCATGGTTGTTGTCCTGAAAAAGTCTTTTTCGAAAACAGAATCGACAGTATGCCCCGCAAACTTCATTGCACAATAATAGTGCTGTATCTTTGTACTTATGTTGACAGCCGGCGGCAACATAGTTTGATTCTTCATTAGATGCGTCAAGCCGTCCAAACGGCTCAAGCTCACCTTCTTGAGGAATAACAATCCGGCGAATCGGATCATCGGGATCATCCCAATTTATTAACGACAGATAATAGTCGTTTGCTCTAAATTTAAATTTTTGTGCGACTGGAAGAAGTTCAGTTCTTTGCGATACAGAAAGCTGTTCAATTTTCTTGAGGTTGATGCGATATTTGATTCTTGGTTCTGACATATTACTCCTTAACGTTTTGCCCGGAGTCACCCCATCCTGAATGAACAGGTTTTGATTTCTATTGCGATTGGGGAGTCGCAAGCCCCATCAGCCATATCCTATTGTATCAGGTGCGAGGCATCTGCAAAAATTATACGTAGAGATCAGATAAATCATTTGCGGATAATATTACCTGCTAATTTATGCCCTAATATAGATAAAATTAGTCCATAGAGCCATAAAATACATGAGATTTATTCTGATTAACAGGATTATGCAGTTTCGGTATATTCCGAATCGTCCGCAGGAACAAGGTCATCAAACCAAAACGCCTTATCGTCGCGATGGTATATCATAAACCGTTCATCGTCGGATGAAAATCTGGCGCGATGATACTTCATATAGATATGATCATCAGTCAGACCAACAATTTCAATCTTACCACTATCGTGCGACATTACCATTCTGGCTCGTTTGGCCAGACCGCTGACATTTTTCTTTGCCTTTATCAAGGCCATATACGATTCAACAATTGGAAGCTCATATATTTCATTCCCGGCAGTAGGCCTGCATTGGAAGAAATAGTATGGATGCACACCTGCATCGTTGAGTAGATTCATAAGTTTTGAAAGTACCGCAGGTGAGTCGTTAATGCCTCTGAGGATTGGAGTCTGATTAAGTGTCACAGTTCCGGCTCGGTTAAGCAAATCAAGCGCTTCAAAAGCCTGAGGAGTTAGCTCCTGAGGAACATTGAAATGGTTCATTATATATATGCGCTTATTTGGAGTCGAGTACTGCGAGAGCATCTCAAGAAGTTCATCATCCTGAGTGATTCGAAACGGATTAAATGCAGCCATCTTTGTGCCGATTCGGATAACTCCAATATGGTCAATTTCGCGAAGCGGTCGGATGATTGACTCGAGTCGTCTGGTCGAAAGAAGGAACGGATCACCACCGGTTAGAAGAACATTATTGATCTCAGGATGGCTTTTTATATAATTGATACCTTCAGTCAGGTCATTAGACGCTTCATCGTTTCCATCCATGAATAATCTTTTACGGAAACAGAAACGACAGTAGCCACCACAAATTTCATTGCAAAGCAAGAGAGCGGTGCTTGTGTACTTATGTTGAGTCCCTGGTGCGACATAATTTGCTTCTTCATTTGAAGCATCAAGTTCGCCAAATTCCTTGAGCTCACCTGTATGAGGGACAATAATACGTCTGATTGGATCATTGGGATCATCCCAATTAATCAATCCGAGATAATAGTCATTAGCTCTGAATTTGAATTTGTTCTCAACTTTTGCCAGTGCAGTCCGTTCGGCATCAGTTAATTGGCTGACCTGATCAAGGTTTCGTATATATCTAACTTTTTTCATAAGCGGCTTCTCACCCCATGAGTCTTAAGGTTTGCTATACCTGGATTTTGACGGGGGCTTTTGAGTCGTTATAGATGACCCCTCACGGGAAGTCATCGCGACCCGACGGTAATGTTACCAAGCAATACAATATAACCTATAAACGAATTGAGTCAATGATTCTCTTGGGTTGCCGTAACGGGCTTATTAGCAAGCACTTACGTAATTCGCGAAGCCTATATCCCCATTCTAGCGTAGTAATCCTTGAGGGCGTCAGTCACTTTTCCAGACAAAAGAAGGGCTCCAATCAGGGTCGGAATCGCCATCATTGCAAAAGCTGTATCAACAATGTTAATAACGGTATTGGGTGGGAGTTCTGCGGCAATTGGTAGTGCAATCAAATAAATATAGACGTAATATGAGCCTATCTTGCCACCCATCAAATACTTAGCGCATTTGACCGAATAGTAAGAATATGAAATCATAGTGCTTATTGAGAAGAGCAGAATTATGAGAGTCAGCAAATAACGGCCAAACATACCCATCGCCTGAGTGAATGCATTTACAGTTATTACTACTGCAGAATCGTTATTAAGTTCACCACTCAGAAGGCCTGATGAGAGAATTACAATAGCTGTTAGAGTACAAACAATATTTGTATCAAGAAATGGCCCCAACATCGCGATAAGTCCTTCTCTGATAGGCTCTTTCGTTTTGGCTGCACCGTGAGCCATAGGTGCCGTACCGACTCCTGCTTCATTGGAAAACGCAGCTCTTTGGACCCCTATCTGCATTACTTTCATCATTGCCACACCGGCTGCACCACCTGCAACGGCAGCTCCACCGAATGCTCCTTCAAAAATTGAGGCAATAATTCCGGGGACTGCATCAATATTTATGAACACTATATAGAGAGCCGAGACAAAGTACATTATGAACATAGCCGGGACAACTCTTGCCGAGACTTTCCCTACTCGTGTGATTCCCCCAAGAATAACTACAGCGACAATAACCATGCAGGCGAGTCCGGTCCAGACATTACTTATCGCATAGTCTGCCTTGATTAATTCGGCAAGCTGGTTCATTTGGAACAAGGTGAGACAGCCGATCATACCACAGACCGCAAACATTATTGCAAGAGGTTTGAAAGCTTTTCCAAGTCCAACTTCGAGGTAGTACATCGGACCACCCTGCATAATACCGTTTTCATCTTTTTTGCGATAAAGTACAGAAAGAGTACAGGTATAAAACTTCGTTGACATGCCAACAAGGCCGGCAACCCACATCCAGAAAATCGCTCCCGGGCCACCCAGCGAAATTGCAATTGCAACACCTGCTATATTTCCCATTCCGATAGTTGCGGAGAGAGCCGATGAAAGCGCTTGAAAATGGGTTATCTCGCCAGGATCGGATTCGTGATCATATTTACCCCTGAGAATATTAATAGCATGACCAATAGCGCGAAATGGCAGGAACCGTCCCCTTAGTGTGAAAAACAAGCCAGATAGTACAAGTAGCCAAACGAGCCATGGACCCCATGCGAGATCAACTGCGACAGCCCAGAAATTGTCAAATGCTTCCATGCTTTACCTTTATATAATTATTACAACTTGTCTAATATGAGTGTGTCCGGGCTATAGTTAGTGACATTAAAAATATCCGGATTTCCTGTTAGAGTAATAAAGGAATGGCTCGTATTATAAGCAAGCCATAAACGAATATGACAATACAGACCCAATACGTCGATTTCTTCTTGTAGAAGCAGCCTCTTTCCCTCATATTATGAGAAGAAGGAAATGCGTGTTCCACAACGTATCAATTAAATATGTTTAAACTTATTGGCACAGATGGTACAAGATACTACTCATGGGATTTAGTCCCCGGCAAACATACGCTTGGACGCAAGCCCGATTGTGATTTTTATGTTCCCGATAAAACTATCTCGCGGCTTCATGCCGAAATAGATGTTGATTCATCGCTGTCTGAAGCAACTCTTAAAGATCTGAACAGTCGCAATGGCACAGCAGTTAATAGTCGCAAAGTAACTGGTCCGATCAAAATAAAAATTGGGGATACGATATCATTCGGTCAGGTTGATTTTCGTTTATCTGCCGAAGATGGTCCGGTTGTCGAACCGTCAACAAAAGCTACACGATTTGCAAGTATTGATCCCGAAAAATCGGTCTTCATTGATATTGGTGAAGCGCTCAAACCATTACCGAGTCGTATTACAGATCTCCCGGAACTTTTTCCGGCTCTTTCTGATCTGGCCCGTTCGCTGTCAACCCATGAAACTAAAGTTGAAATGCTCGATCATTCACTTAAATTAGTTGCCAAAGTAATACCTGCAGATCGTTTTGCCGTTCTTATGATGAATGAAAGTACAAATGAATTATTTGCTGCGGCTACGCTTCATGAAGGAACTCGTAATCAAGGTGAGTTTACCCTGTCGCAAACAATTGTTAACGATATTCTAAAAGAGAAACAAGCAGTTGTTGTAGGTGATCCATCAACAGACTCACGTTACGCTGAGCAGAAATCGATTGTTGCCTCATCCCTTCGTTCGGCGATGGCGGTTCCGCTCTTTGATGAAGGGAAAGTGCTGGGCATACTGTACGCCGACACAAAAAACCCATTGCATCATTATAATGATGAATATCTTCGCCTGTTGGCAACATTTGGTAATATTATTGCATCACGCCTGCTCAGCTTTGCATTGGCGGAAGAACGACAGGAACGCAAGCTGATTGAGTCAGAACTAAAACGAGCTTCCCTGATTCAGAAACGATTGTTGGTGGGAGAATGTCCGACTGTTGAAAAGTATTCTTTTCATGCTTTTCAGGATCAGTGCCGGGCTGTTGGTGGTGATTTTTATGATATGATTAAGCTGCCTGATGGTCGTTATCTGTTTATGGTTGGTGATGTCAGTGGAAAAGGTTTGGGGGCAGCACTTCTGATGTCAAACATTCTGGCAGCGTTCAGGATTTTATATGGTAATGCAGATTTCGATCTGGCACAGGTCGTCAATCAAGTAAACCGACAACTCTTTGCATACAGTAACTCAGGTGATTTTGCGACTCTCTTTGTTGGTACAATCGATACAAGCACGCACCGCCTTAGTTTTGTCAATGCCGGTCATAATCCACCTTTGCTCATAAGTGCCAACAAATCAGTAAAGCAGTTGGAGCCGTCGGGGTTTATGATAGGTGCTTTCGAAACAGGAGGTTGGGTAGAAGAAACTGTTGAATTATCTCCAGATGATCTGGTAGCTATTTATACAGATGGTGTTACCGAAGCGGAAGGACCAACCGAACAGTACGGAGATGAGCGTCTTGAAAAGATGTTAGTTCGAGAATGCGGTGCTTCAACTGATGAGATTGGATCAGCTTTGATAGGCGAAATTACAGAATTTGTACAGGATCATCCACAGTCGGATGATATTACAATGTTACTTCTTAAGAGGTTAGATTGATGCTTGAACCCTCGCAGATTTTTTCTCACTTTAAAATAATCAGGAAGATTGGCGAAGGCGGTATGGGGGCAGTCTATTTGGCTGAGGACCTCAATCTTTCTCGTCAAGTCGCTCTGAAAATTTTGACCTCTGATGTTTTTGATGACTCAGAACGGCATGAAAGATTTCGTCGTGAGGCCAAAACAGCCGCTCAGGTGACTCATCCTAATGTCATGTCAATTTTTGAAATCGGTTCTGCCTCTCCTTCGGAGGGTGCGTCTGAGGTAAACTTTATTGTAATGGAATACATTGAGGGGAAATCTCTCTCGGGGTTTATTACTTCAGAAAAACCTGAAATGTCTCAGCTGGTCAGACTTGCCGAAAAAATTGCTGGTGGTTTGGCCGCAGCGCATCAGCTGAACATTGTACATCGTGATATTAAGCCCGACAATATTATTGTAAGTGCAAATGGTGACCCCAAGATTCTTGATTTTGGATTGGCTAAACCTGTTGCCACAGTTGGGATGAATGAAAATAATTCGACTGCAACAGTCTCGCAGGAGCTAACACGAGCCGGCAAAATTATTGGAACGATTAAGTATATGTCACCCGAGCAGGTACAGGGTAAAAATGTAGATAACCGTTCGGATATATTTTCGTTCGGCATTCTTCTCTACACTATGTTTACGGGCGAGACACCATTTCAGGGACAAACTCAAGTATCGACCCTTGCAAAAATTCTCGAGACTCCGCACGAAGCACCTCGTTCCAAGAACGATGCAATCCCACCCGAACTTGAACGCATCATTGATAAGTGTCTTAGGAAAGACAGGTCAGATCGTTATCAGGATACTCGTGATTTGGTTGTTGATCTTCGTAATCATCGCCGACAATCCGACTCTGGTGTAACAGGTGCACTATCGGGAGTTACTAACAGATTATCAGGTGAACATACAATAAAAGCAAAGATATCAAATTGGTGGTTGATGCTGCCGGTTGCAGTCGTGGCTATTTTGATTGCAGTTCTTTATAACATGTCACTCTTCTCATTTGATATTAATGCTTCGTCTGGGGGGGATGCGCTCGCTATTATCGGTTTCGAAAATAAAACCGGTGACAGCGAATATGACTGGCTCGAAACAGGACTCCCGGAAATTCTTCTGACTGACCTTTCACAAAACAATGAAGTCAAAATAGTATCACAGCAAAGAATTATTGACTGTTTTGATGTAGAGAAAAAAAACAATCACACTTTTGCAGAATGTGCCAAAGCAGCTCAATCTCTTGGTGCCGGAAGAATTCTTTCTGGTTCATTTTATAAACTTGGTGACAAAATAAGAATAGATGCTCGCCTTGAGGACATTGAAACCGGTAATATAATTCTTGGTGAAAAAGTTGTTGGTACCGACCCGATGTTGCTGGTTGATTCTCTCATCTCAAAAATTGCTGCCAAGTTGAACATCGACAAAAGTTCAATGGTTTCTACAAATACGCTATCAACCCCCGAGGCCTTTAAACAATATCATCTTGGTATGGCTCTTTTCTGGGCGAATGAGTTTGATTCAGCAATTGCAAGATTTGATCAGGCTATCGCTTTGGACTCAGGCTTTGCATTGCCGTTCATGCGTATAGGCATGGCACACAAATTCGAAAATAGAAATGCTCAAGGTGTGCGTTACTTCAAGATGGCGCGCGACCGACAAGATCGTCTTCCTATCCGAGAAAGAAATATACTCGATGCATATATCGATACCTGGGTAGATAGTAACTTTGATGATGCCTTTACAAAACTAAGAGTTTTGTTGCGCGACTACCCTGAAGATGGGGAGATCAGAACGATGTACGCCATGTTTGTAAATGTATTCCAACAGGATACAGTTACAGCGCACGCTCACATGGATACAGTCCTTGCAACCTATCCAACTTATGCCTTTGCTCTTGAGCAGTATGCTACCATGCGGGCGGCAGAGGAAGACTATGAAGGGGCAGAAAAACTGGCTCAACAGTTGGTTGCATCGCTGCCAAATTCACTTGGCCCCAAAATAAACCTGATACTAATTCATCAGTTTCAACATCAATATCAGGAAGCATTTGATATAGCAAAAACTTTGCATGATCAATTCCCTTACGATGTTCGTCCGTTACGACGATTGGTTTCCAATTCAGTACACTTGCGCAACCTTGCCGACGCTCGTCAATACGTAGAAATACTTCGTGAGGCAGATCCAGAAGACGTTTTTAACAAGATTGTTTGTGAACAATTTTTGGCTAACATTGATGTATGGGAAGGTAAGTTCCACTCATCTATGGATCATCAATTTAGAACTCTTGAACTGGCACATGAAACTGACGACTCATTGAATGTCTTTGGTACTCTCAATTCAATAGCAGATTATTATAGGCGTTTTGAAATGCCTGATTCGATGATTACATATGAGGAGCAGGCATTCAATTGGGCGCAACTTTTCAATAAGATTAGCTATCCAATGCAACTTGTTATGCTTGACCCTGCAAATGAAGCGAAAGCTCGTCCAATTTTTGAAGCAGTCATTAAGGATTTCAGGACAAGGTTACCTGAAGAGTTATGGGCCTATGGAGAAGGGCTGGAAGAAATGTTCGAAGCCTACATCGTGAGTGACACCGCTGCATTGATAGTGGCTAATCGTAAAGTGAACGAAGCTGTAGCAAATGCCCGAGAAAACATCTTTCAGTTTGGGGAGTTGCTGGTCAATGCAGGTGAATTTTCTGAAGGCAGAGAGACATTGGAAATTCTTGTGACAGGTCGCCTGCGTACAAACAACGCGTACATGTATCAAGTATCTACTTACTTGCTTGGTGTTGCCGCCGAAGGTGAAGGAGACACAAAGCGTGCAATAAAATTGTATAGCGAGTTTCTCGATTACTGGGCAAATGCCGATATTCAAATCAAGTATATCAAAGAGGCAAAGGTTCGACTCGCTCGGCTAACAAGTTAGAGCTTCAAAAAAAAGTGGGAAGCAAAGTTACTTGCCTCCCACATTAAGTTGACTGTTAATCGCAGTTCTTGTAATCCAATTAGAATCAGATATTCAACAAATTCAGTTAGAGATATCTTTCTTGATTTTCTTTGTTCCAATCCATGCTTTTTCATTTGTCTCAACATGAATCAATTGCAGGTCTGTCTGATAGAAAACAATGCGACGATTTCCTTCGGCATCGTTTATCGATTTAATTGAACCAAGAAGCACATAGTCGGCACCAGTTTCGCTTGCGAGCTTTTTTACAGTTTGAGCCGAAGCGTGCTCCTGTTGATCCATTCGTTCGGCGCGAACTTCCTGGCGTTCGGAGGAACTACCGACAAATTTAATCTGACCCGAGTTAATCAATTCACGTTCAAAATCTTTCGTGAATGTTTCGGAGTCAATATGTTCGTCAGTTTTGTTTCCGATATACCCAACTGTTACAACCGGCTTACGACCATTTGCGACCGCAAAATCGGTCAACCAGACACGCGAGAGGCAGTCTGCGATCATCTCCTTCGACACAAAACGTGAGTCGGTATCGTTCCAACGACCACTTAAGTCGGTAACTGTATCAGTTTCAATACGAGTTACAGTTTTTGTAGCTCCACATCCAAGCAGAGCGAGCATCATAACAACAATGATAATTCCAGAGAGAGTCTTCATTCTTTCACCTCAGTTATTTATTGTATCGCATTACATTTCATCTTCAGATTTGTAATTTACATCTATCGACAGTATTAGAATCGTGTTGAAGGGGAGTCAAAGATGACAGTCGATAATCGTATTAAGACTATCGACCGTCATGGTGTCAACTATAGTTTGGCGAGAATATTTACTTTTCTCAGGAGATAGGGATCCAGTAGCTGATCTTAACCGTCTTACTACGATGGCTCTATGGTTCATTTTAATAAATTACGCACCAATAATGACAAATATGGCAATAACTAGCTAGAAAATTAGGCCGTAATACACGTGAATTGAGAAAATCAGACTAATTTTT
>JAUVAR010000098.1 GCA_030591625.1 Candidatus Zixiibacteriota bacterium | reverse complement strand
TCAAATAAAGGGCATATGAACCTAACAGAAAACCGAGTCCTATCATTGCAGACCCGGCTACGCCAAAAAATAGTAACGGCTTACGCATAAATGAAATTTGAAACTTCACTGCCAGCATATCAAGCACACCAACCGGAATACGCCAAATCGAAAATTTCGATTCACCCCACTTGCGTGGATAGAGCGTAACTTTGCGCTCAACAACTTTGTATCCTTCACTTGCACCAAGTACTACAAGATAGCGATGCCAATCACGTCTTAAGAATATATTGCGCACAACTTCACGCTTGAACGCTTTCACCGAATTCAGATCATGCACTTTAAGGTTAAATATCTTGCGCGAAAACCAATTATAAATCCCTGATACAAATTTCTTATTGTAATCACCCTGCTTCCATCCGGTACAAATATCTGCCCCTTCGGCGATGCCTTCAATCAGCTTAGGAATATCTTCGGGGATATACTGCAAATCAGCCGGATAGAAAACATACACTTCACCCGTAGCAACGGCAAAACCGGAATGAAGAGATTCAGTCAAACCACGATTACGCTGATGCGTTGCATGTTTGACAAAACTATACCGTTTTTCATTTTCCAAAATTTTCGCAAGGGTACCATCAGTGGAACCATCATCGACAAAAACTAACTCGCCTTCAAATGGTGCAGTTTTTAGCATCTCATCATAAAGACGACATAACTCATCAATATTCCCTTCCTCATTTAGAGCAGGAACTATTGTCGAGACCCGGAAATCGTATCTGCGCTCTTCAACCAATTTTCAAAACCTTCAAATTCTTTAATTGTTGCAAGTGGTAGTCGGTCGCCCGGGACAAAATGATTGGCCCGATCAAACAACTTATCTTTTTCTATCCGATACTGTTCATTCTCGGTCGCTTTGTATCTTTTCTCAAGAAATTCTGCGACCCTTCTTATAAGAACATAATTTGTAGCGGAATTTTCAACCGCTTTTTTATACTCAATTTCAGCTAAATCGAACTTTCTTATATACTCAGCCTGTCTCGCAAGCAGGAAATGACCGGATATATTGCTCTCATTTTGTCTGTTCATACTATCGATATAGTGGTGCCCCAACACAAACGAATCAGCCGCAAAACAAGCGTGAGCCTGCTCATAGAGCGACTTTTCATAAGAATCAGCTCGAGCATTTTGAGTCAATCCAGCCACCTGAAAAAGACGAGCTGTCCTCTTGCCAAGGTTATAACTGACCAAAAGTGGGGCTGAATCAATTATTTCAGGATAATACTCATTTGCTTTTTTTTCATTACCAGAATCAAGCAAAAGGTGTGTAAAACCATATTTCGCAAAAATAACAGGGTCAGGATCTGTCACTCCAAACATGTGGATGACAGTTTGAAGCCGATTCTCAAGAGTCAGCAGCGGTGCAAACGGGCCACTTAGAACAGCTGTCTCAGATAAAACAAATCCAAGATCACGACTCGCCTCCTGCATTGTAAAGGCTGGACGAACCAACCATTCGATATACTTTCTCGAATGAATTAGCGTAGTCAAGAGTAAAAGAGCGACAACGAACAATCGCACCGGTGTTGTCGGAAGATAAATTGAACCACGTCGGTAAATTATTATCAACAATAGTGACGCGACACTCAGACCTAAAGCGATCGCATAAATCATTCCCCGATCATCGGACCAGTAAAACCCAAAACTATTCAACAACGAAAGTCCTTTGCCAAGTTGATAGACAACGATCAAAGATATAACTAACATTGCCAAGTATGTGCCAACGTTAAGCCTTCCCCAATTCAAGGCACGTTTGCATTTCCAAATATATGAAATCATTATCGAAGCAGCCCCGAGCAGTGGATAAACCAAAACCAAACTATATCGCAGCGGTCGGTAATTCCAAATCATCAATGCCCCATAGAACGAAACAATCATTGCAAGTAGAAATAGATGTTCCGGTTTAACTCGCTCTCCTACATCTGTAACAAATTTACTCCGTCCCAATTTCTGAACTGTCCAGCCAACAAACAATCCAGCCAAAACAGAAAGTAACGGCATCCGCGAAAAAAGCATCTCTTTGCGACCAAAGCTAACCATCTTAAATATGAAATCATCTACAGAGTGAAACGCCTCAGGAAGTCCATACAACCCGACCGATTTCTCAACCAAATATCCTCCTGCCACATTCGATGACGGCAGATAAACAAACAGCAGCCAGATAAAACTAACAATCAGGAATCCACTCCCAAACAGACCGAAATTTCGAACAACTGATTTTAAAGATAACAACTTTCGAGTAGAAAAATCAAAAAGCAGATATATACCTATTGGAAATAATAGAATAATTCCAGTCATTTTCGAGAATAATATTGCAACTGCTAATAATGAACCAGCAAGAACCGAATTCATCAATCGTCGGCTATACGTAATAAGCACCAACGATGCAAAAGCAAAAAAGGTCATCGCATGTTCAAGAAATGGCAATCGTCCATAGAAAATCAGATTATAATTGAACGATGCAAACAAAAGGAAAAGCAACGCCGTCGTAGTTCCTGCCGCACGACGCATAAACAGATAGAACAAAAGTATCGAACCGAACGAAAATATCAATCCAACCAGATTCGATTGCCAAATCCCAACCCCAAATAAACTAAAAACAATAACCGCCAAGGCAGTAACAGAAGAATTTTTAAAGAAAGGATAATCTGGTGCCTCGATCGGTTCTATCTCGCCTGTCTGAACATAATTTTTTGCATAGAGAGTATATTGAGATGGATCGGTGTAAACATCGGCCGAAGTAGAAAGCCCCAAAGGAGGATCGGCACTGAGATAGATAGTACGCGATAAAATACCAACAACTAAAATTGCACAAAGGACTACAAGTTCGACACCTCGTTTAACCCTATTTTGATCAGTTAAGACCAAAGAATTCACCGATTCTCGCAGCTACAAATTCGGTATGATCACGTGTCATCTCAGGATAAATCGGCAAAGAGAGAAGTTGTCCCGACAGCTTCTCAGTCACCGGAAATGAACCTTCACCATAACCAAGATATGTAAATGCCGGTTGTAAATATGCAGGGGTCGGATAATGTATCAATGTCGAAACAGACTTGTCTGCAAGAAACTCCTGAAGTTTATCACGCTTTTCTGTCTCTAAAGCAAATACATGGTAGGTATGACTCTGGTCTTCAATCAGTGGAGTCAATTGAACAGGTAGATGCATTAGCAATTCATGATACTCCTTCACCACTTCTACCCGACGTTTGTTCCATGCATCAAGATGTTTCAATTTCACATCAAGAACAGTCGCCTGAATTCCATTCAAGCGGGCATTGTAACCAACTATATCGTGACGGTTCCTTCGGTCCGAACCATGGTCACGAAGTTTAAGAACTGTGTGGGCAAGATCAGGATCTGAAGTTGTAATCGCACCTGCATCACCAAATGCGCCAAGATTTTTCCCGGGATAAAATGAAAACGCAGCTATCCGCCCGATTGATCCAGCTCGTTTTTCATTTACTTTCGCACCATGTGCCTGAGCGGCATCTTCAACAATCGGAAGCTTATGTCTGTCAGCGATTTCTGCTATCTCCCTCATCTCAGCAATTCGTCCATACAAATGAACCGGTAATATCACTTTAGTATTTAATGTTATCGCTGCCTCGATCAGCTCAGGATTCATATTATGACTGACCGGATCAACATCAACAAGGACAGGCTTTGCTCCTGTGTGAACAATCGCCTCAAGCGTCGCAATGAATGTATTAGCAGCAGTGATAACTTCATCACCAGCCCCAACCCCAAGAGCCTTAAGGGCTATCATTAGAGCATTCGTGCCATTGTTAATACCAACGCAATGATCGGAACCACAAAAAGATGCAAAATTACGTTCGAATGTTGCCACAGCCGGACCAGCGACAAAATCTGATCGATTAATTACTTCACTTACAGCAGTATCGATTTCATCTCTAATCGTCAAATACTGTGCCTGAATATCAAGATAACGAATTCGCATAATACTCCTTGTACAGTAAGATGATAGAAACCACACACTTACAAGTCAAGTTTTTCTAACGATGAAACAACCTATTGATTTCTTGGCCCAATCGGGAACTTTAACCAGAGTAATATTTGTTTATAGATATGAATATATGATTTACAACAGGGTTATAAACCCGAAGAATATCCCGCGACGCGCGAGTACGGCGCCGCAAGGAAAATGGCTGCCTTGCTTTATAGAAAGTCAGGCAGTCATGTTAGTTATTTCTATAATTCAAGCTCCAGGACTGTTTCGGTCTTGTCGTCGGCGAGAGCAACGATCTGACCTTCACTATCCACCAACATCGAATTACCCCCAAACTCATTCATACCATCATCCCCAACTGTGTTAATGCCAATAACTGGCAGACCAAGTCGGACAGCGTGCTCGGATAACAAGCTTTTCCAGGCATCAATTCTAACCAAAGGAAACGCCGCCGGCACAAATATCATCTCTGCACCACCAGCTTTCAAATTATCAAACAATTCATTAAATCTAATGTCATAACAAATTGCCACACCAATCAGACCGAAGTCAGTCTTGAAAATTCCCGGCTTTGTGCCGGGTGTGAAGACATTCGTTTCATTCATGGGCGTGAACAAATTTATTTTCTGATAAACTTGAACCGTTCCCCGGTGAAAATACAAATACGAATTGTACAGCTTCCCTTCCTGCGCCAAAGGCAGACCAACCATCACATGCAGATCATACTCCGAAAACAATTCGATCCAATGATCAAGTGATGGCACCTCACGGGATTCATACAAACAACCTGTCCCGGCCAACTCTCCAAAACAGATCAATTTTGCTCCGGCAACTTGAGCCCTCTGTAAAAAAGGCTCAAGCTTCGAATTATTAATCGCTTTTTGAACTATATGCGCTTTCACTATTTCACTTTCTATTTAGCATCCCGGTCAAACACAACTCGTCCGCCAAGGATAGTTCGTACGACCTGTCCTTTGAGACGTTGGCCAATAAATGGTGAGTTCTTCGAACGTGAACGGAAATTCTTTGCTTTAACAGTCCAGCGTTTATCAGGATCTATCATCGTAATATCGGCCACAGTTCCTTCGGCAAGGGTTCCACCTTCGAGGGCAAATATCTTCGCCGGGTTGATAGTCATCTTGCGAATCGCCTCACCCCAGGTGAGATATCCCTTATCAATTAAATAAGTCTTGACCAATCCGACAGTTGTCTCCAAACCAATCATTCCCGCCGGAGCCAAATCAAATTCACAATCCTTATCTTCATCCGAATGCGGAGCATGATCCGATGCAATACAATCAATCGTTCCATCTACCAATCCTTCAATCACAGCATCACGATCTTCGGCGGTCCGAATTGGTGGATTGACCCGAAGGTTCGTATTGAACTCCTTGCCAATTTCATCATCAGTCAGTACAAATGATGCGGGCATGCTTCACATGTAATCGCAATCCCTTCGGCCTTGGCCGCACGAATCGCCTGCACAGTTCGTTTTGCAGAAATATGCTGCACATGAAGACGCGCCCCAGTCAAACGTGTAAGTGCGATATCACGAAGCACAGCGATCTCTTCCGCCGCAGCCGGACGACCTGCAATTCCCAATCGTGTCGATTGATATGATTCATTCATCACACCACCCGAACAAAGGTAATTGTCTTCCGCATGTTGTGCGACAGGGATATTAAACATCTTGGAATACTCAAGTGCGCGACGCATAATTTCAGGATTCTGAACATAGTGCCCATCATCAGTAATTGCGACCGCACCCATCTTGACCAGATCACCAATTTCAGCAAGCTCTTCACCGGCAATATTTTTAGTAATTGCACCAAAAACATAAACTCGCGCATCCGCCGTCTTCGCACGGTCCTGTACAAACTTGACAGTCTCCTGTGAATCAATCCGAGGCGTCGTGTTTGGCATACAACAAACGGACGTAAACCCGCCCGCCGCGGCTGCCTGTGTGCCCGAGAGAACAGTCTCGGCATCTTCTCTGCCCGGCTCACGCAAATGAACATGCACGTCAATCAAACCCGGCACGACGATCAATCCAGTTGCATCAATTATCTGATCCTTATCAAATCCTTTGAGTTGATTTTCTGTCTTTGACGAATCTTTCTCAACTTTCGCAATCAGACCATCTTTAATATAAATTGACGCATCACTTCCAAACCCTAAGGCCGGATCGATAACCTGTCCACCTGTTATAACTAAATCATATTTCTTTGAAGCCATTTTTATTCCTCCTCTTTCCGACCGGAGAGCAGGTAGAGAACAGCCATTCGCACAGCCTGCCCGTTGGTGACTTGTTCAAGTATGACCGACTTGTCACTGTCTGCCACTTCAGAAGTAATTTCAACCCCGCGATTCATCGGACCCGGATGCATAATCGTGTAATTCTTATTTAAATTACGTAACCGTTCTTTATTAATCCCAAACAGATTCGTGTATTCACGCTGTGATGGAAAAATTCCGGCCTGCTGGCGTTCGAGTTGTATCCGCATAATGTTTACAACATCTGCGCCGTCCAAAGCTTCATCAATATCAGTATATGAATCGCACTCAAATTTCTCTATATCATAGGGGAAAAGTGTCGATGGACCACATAGTGCCACCGATGCACCCATCGTTTTCAATCCCCAGATATTCGAGCGAATCACCCGCGAATGTTTGACATCACCTACCAGCACAACCCGCAGACCATCCAGACGGCCATACTTTTTCCAAATTGTGTACATATCAAGTAGTGCCTGAGTCGGATGCTCGTGCGCACCGTCACCGGCGTTGATAATATTCGCATCCATACATTGTGTCAGAAAATACGGTACGCCGGTTGACTTGTGTCGAACCACAACCATATCAATTTTCATTGCTTCTATATTCTGTACTGTGTCACGAAGCGATTCACCTTTTGAAACAGATGATCCTGCCTTTGAGAAATTAACCGTATCGGCCGAAAGTCTTTTCTCAGCGAGCTCGAATGAAATCCTCGTGCGCGTTGATGCTTCATAGAAAAGGTTTAAAACTGTCATGCCACGTAGCGTTGGCAATTTTTTTATCGTCCGATCAAGTACCTCACGGAACGTATTCGAAGTTTCCAATATCGACTGGATATCTTCGGCTGGTACTCCCTCTAATCCGAGGAGATGTCGCGATGAAAGTCGGCTCATTTCTTGCCTCCCTTCACCGTAGTTTTCTTTACGCTAGTTTTCCTGATAGCGGTTTTCTTCTTAGCAGCTGCTGCTTTCTGGATATAAACCCGATCGCGTCCGTCCTTTTCCTTCACCTCAAGCACAACTTTATCATCAAAACGGGTCGGCACATTCGCACCAACATAGTCAGCCTTGATCGGTAACTCACGATGACCGCGATCAACAAGCACCGCCAACTGAATCGAACGAGGACGACCAAAATCATTGATCTGATCGAGCGCAGCTCGGATTGTCCGACCGGTGAATAGAACATCATCGACAAGAATTATATTCTTATCAACGACTGGAAATAGTATATCGGTGCGTTGAACAATCGGCTGATCAAGTTTTGAATGAACATCATCGCGATACAACGAAATATCCATCAACCCAACCGGAACTGTAACCCCTTCGAGTTCGTTAATCATATCAGCTATGCGCCGAGCAAGATACGCTCCGCGAGTCAGCACTCCGATAATTGCAATTGTCTCAGCTCCTGAATTCCGCTCAACTATTTCATGAGCGATACGACTGAGCGCACGAGAAATTTTCTTCTCATCTAATAGAAGTTCAGGCTTGGTGGCCAAATTTACTCCTCCCGGACAGCACAGAACTATCCGTTATTAATAATTGTATATATAATCTTGAAAAATTGCGTTTTGATACGAAAGGCTTTACTAAGCCCGATGTCACGAACAGGTTCATTTTTTCTTCCTTTGGTGACCTCACTGGATCACATTAAAAGGCTGCCAGAACAATTGATTTGTCACCGGCTGGAGTGAGAATAATCAATCCCCGAGATTAATCAAGTCCACCCGACCGAAATTAATCAGATTATCCAATTTTTCTTATTAGCCTCTAAAAAGTTGTGTTGGGTCTTGAGCCGGCGCAAGCCGGATTGTGACCCGACACTTTCCCTTGACAAGACAGATGCCCTTGTAGAAGTTGTGTTGGGTCTTGATTCCCTTGAATCTTGAGCCCCTCAAAAGTTGTGTTGGGTCTTGAGCCTCTCAAAACTTGAGCCCCTCAAAAGTTGTGTCGGGTCTTGATTCTCTCGAATCTGGAGCCCCTCGAAAGTTGTGTTGGGTCTTGATTCTGCTTTAGCAGAATTGTGACCCGACACCATAAGCTAAGCAATAACAAAGGAATCCAAAATGATCTCTCTGAAAGATAAAGTCGCCCTGATAACCGGCGGATCACGTGGAATAGGCCGAGCGACCGCTATAATGTTCGCCGAAGCGGGTGCAAATGTCGCGATCAATTATCGCTCAGATGACAAATCTGCCGAAGAAGTTGTCAAAATCTGCGAGAGTAAAGGCGTTAAGGCGATGCTCTGCAAAGCGGATATTTCGGACAAAGAAGCGGTCGATTCGATGGTTAAAGTAGTGATTGATAGATTTTGTCGGATTGATATCTTAGTCAACAACGCCGGAATCTGGGAACATAACCCAATCGACACAATGACTGATGACAATCTTAAGCGTACTTTGGACACAAATATCCTGGGGACTTTTTATCCGACGATGGCTGTCGTGCCACAC
>JAUVAR010000186.1 GCA_030591625.1 Candidatus Zixiibacteriota bacterium | reverse complement strand
TGCAATTCCAGGCTGCTGAAATTAACACAGTGATGACCTCACTTGGTGATTACGGAAAAGTTAACGTTGTTGTAGCTCCCGATGTAACTGGTACAGTTACAATCAAGCTCAACAAAGTGCTATGGCGCGATGCGATGGGAATTATTGGTCGTACTTACAATCTTGCCATTGTTGACGAAAAAGAAGGATATATTCGTGTACTCAATGCTGAGGATTATCGCAAGGAAATGAGTGAACAGCATAAACACAATCAGGAACAAAGAACTCTGGTAACTCTTGAGACCAGAATAGTTAAGATATCAAATTCCGCTGCCAAAGATATTTTGACAACTGTTCAGTCACTCTTGACTGATGGTCGTGGTAAAGCAACCGCCGATCCAAGATCAAATTCAATTATTATTCAGGATGTACCATCAAATATTGAAACTGTCCTTAAGTATATTGATGAACTGGACAAACCATCTGTACAGATAAAGATATCCGCGCAACTGATTGAGATAGCGAGTCATGAATTACAACAACTCGGTATTATGTGGACAGCAGAGGGTAAATATATTAGTGGATCAGGTCGTGAACTAACCCAAAAAGGTGAAGTGTTAGCTGACCGTGGAGCAGATGTTGTCGGTCGATATACTCTTGGTGCTGTTCAGCACGGATGGGATTTGACGGCAATGGTTGAAGCTTTGGTATCGGATGGTTCCGGTAAAATTGTTGCTCATCCAGAGATCACAACTCTCGATAATACAGAGGCACGAATTCAGATGGGTCAAAAAGTACCGATCAAGCAATTCGATGAATCTGGTAATGTTGTCATCAAGCTCGAAGAGGTTGGAACAATTTTGATTGTAACTCCTCATATTACAGCTGAAAATAAAATTCTTATGCACTTGAAGCCAGAACGTTCAACTTATGAGTTCAATCCCAATGGTGTTGTAATCAACACCAACAATGCAGAGACTCATGTGATTGTTGAAAATGGTCAAACAGCCGTAATTGGTGGTTTAACTACTCAAGATGAAATTGAAACAGAGGTTGGTGTTCCATTTTTAAAGGATATTCCGATCCTTGGCTCATTGTTTAAATACACAACAAAACGTGTCGAAAGTCGTGATCTGGTCATCTTTGTAACCCCGACAATTGTAGGTAATGAAATGGCGGTTACACCGTAAGTTGATATGAGATAAATGCTTATAAATCTGGCCTTTCCTTCCGTGGGAAAGGCCTTTTTCTATGTAAAAAAATGACAAAATAAGCCGATTAATAGAGTAAGAGGCAGGAGCCTCAAACAGATTAAAAAGTAAACAATTTTAGATAGCAGGAGATGTTATGTTCGCGAAGAAGTCGCTTAACGTATTATACGCTGGCATTTATTGCATGGCGCTATTTGTCCTCGTTCTTGCAGGATGTAGCTCAAGAAGTACTCTTGATGATACTGCCGGAAACTCAGGAACATCAATAGTTCTAACAGCCAGTCCTACATTGATATCTGCCAATGGAACTACTGTGATTGATGCAACGGTTACTGTTGATGGTACTGCCACCGCAGACCAGATAGTTACCTTCACAGTTTCACCAGTTATTGGCGGAACGTTTTCAGCTTCGATTGACACCACAGATGCAAACGGAAGTGCTGGTACAACTTTTACAGCAACAACAACCGGATCAATTACAATTACAGCTACAATTTCAGGATCCGGCACACAGCAGACTCTACAATTGAATGTTGGTGAAGGTGCTGCTAATATAGGGATAATAAGCACAGACTATATGACCTACACAATGCTGGGGAATGGTATTGATGTGACAAATATTGTAGTAACTATCAAAGATAGTGACGGCAACAACGCTCCAGATAATACTATGATCAGAGTTATAGCGGGTGAAAGATTCGTTGATGTGAATAAAGATGGTTTATGGACTGAAGGTACTGATTCACTCGTTTACGATCTCAACAATAACGGAACGTGGGATGCTATTGGTACTATCTCTGCTACAGCATTTACCTCTGGTGGCACTGTCACAGTGCCTTATGTTGCTTCAGCTGAATCGGGTACTTCGTACGTACTTCTGACAGTTGATGATAATAATATCCAAGCCTCCGTTGAGGTTACGGTTTTACTAGTTGCTAATTCATCTATTGATGCTGATCCAGACAAGACACTCTTGTTAGCTAATGGTATTGATGTTGCAACCTTCACAATGACTGTAAAAGACGGTTTGGATTCTGCTGTTGCTGATGGTACTGTCATTCAGTTGGTCGCTGGTGAAGAATTCAGAGATGTTGATGGCAATGGTCGTTGGTCTGTAGGTACAGATGAATTGACAGGTGATGCCAACAATAACAATGTGTGGGATTCTTATGGTTCCATACCTACATCAGTGACAACAACTAGTGGAGTTGCTACCTTCCAGTTTACTGCCGGAAGTGAACCTGCAACAGTTTATATTAAGATGACTGTCGTTGATCTTGGTATGACGAGTTCAATTGATTACGCGATTCCAATGATTGCTGATACATCGATAAATTCAATATTCTTAATGACTGACTCTATGCAAATTGCTGTTACTCAGACAGGTGGTATGGAAGTCGCAACAATCTTTGCTACTGGTTATGATATTACTGGTCGTAAAGTTGGAGCTGGTGTCCCGATCAATTTCCACATTATTGATCAGCCCGGTGGAGTTACTTTCAACGATGCCGGAACAGGACCATTTCTGACTTACACAGATGCTCAGGGTGTTGCCTCTACTCAGGTACACTCAGGTACATTCGCTGGAACAGTAAAAATAAGAGCTTCCTCAGGTACTGTCCTTTCTGAAGCATCTTATATCCTCGTATCAGCCGGACCTCCTGCACATATCGTGATTGGATCAGAAGATTGTAATGTCCCATACTGGGATAATGTTGGCGAGGAAGTTGCGATTATTGCAATCGTTTCCGATCAATGGTTGAACCCGGTTAATGATTCAACTGTCGTATATTTCTCTACCGATGAAGGTACGATGAAATCTCATCAGGAACGGACGAAGGATTGGAAAGGTAAAGCAACTTCAACCTGGCTCTCAGGCAATAACGTTGTTACGGCAGATGGTATTGTATGGATCTATGCAGAGACTGCCGGTGGAACTGTTTTAGATAGTACATTCTTCTATAATTCTCATTCCGCCGCGACTCTTACAATTTCCGGCTGGCAGACCCAAATGACTGCTAATGGTTCAGACAACTTCTGGATAACCGTTGATGCTGTTGATCTAAATGGCAATTATGTAATAGATGGAACAGTATTTAAGGGTGATGCAAGTCATATGACTGCCGTAGGCGGAACGTTTGCAGATGGTTGTTACTCTGCCTCAGAACGAGTAAAAGTAGTCTCAAAGGTACTCACCAAAGACTATTCGCTATCTGGCGGAAATGATGATGGTATTGGTGCTATTGATATGGCTACATACTGGGTGAAGGGTGGTGGTTCTGTTACTGCTATCTGTACTCTGCTAACTGCTGGAACAAGTACTGACCTCTCAAAGATTGATGGCCAGACTGCTGCAGCGGTAGGTGAAACAATAACCTTCAAGGTGATCATAAAAGATCGTTTCAGTAATCCATTGGGTGATCATACTCTAAATGCAACTGCTACAGGTGCCAATCCGGTAGTTGGTGCGACCCAGACTACCGACGAATACGGTGAAGCGACTGGATTTAGCTGGACTGCACCAGGTATTGGTGATTTCACTATAACAGTCTCAGATACCGATCCGCGTGGCTTGGTTGACTTAATTTTGAAAGTAAAAGTCGAATAAGATATTAAACCACTTAGCGGTTTAAGGGGTCGAAGATATTTTCTTCGACCCTTTTTCTTTGATTTAAATTCCCTTTACCTGAGATATCCAATCTCTTAAATTAAGAATATGTCAAACAAGATTCCAGCCCCATCAATAAAAGCTAACAATATATCTGCAGCTTTTGCTATCTCGGCTCAACGACTGCCAGATAAAATCGCTCTTATCGGCATGGGCGGTGAAGGTAGAAATATTACCTTCGGTGAAATGCTTGCTGAAATTAGTGAGATGACAACAATTCTTAATGGAGAAGCATTTCATAACCAACCCGAAATTGCGATTCTTTCGGAAAACTGCCCGGACTGGCCGATTGCATATATGGCAATTTTAAAAGCTTGCAAAACAGTCGTTCCAATTGATGCTAATCTGAAAGAGAATGAAATTGCTTATATCATAGAACATGCTCAAATCAAAACGGTAATATGTTCTACTCAATTTGAAAAAATGTTCTCTGATTCCAATGCTAAAATTGATGTCATATCGTTTGATCAAAACTCGGAACAATATTGGCGCAATAAAAAGTCTAATCAAAGCAGCAAGCCTGATTCATCTTTGGATGATATAGCAGTACTCATATACACATCAGGTACTACTGGTGCCCCCAAGGCAGTACAATTGACTCACCGCAATTTATTGGCAAATGTCGAAGGTGCGAGAGAAGCTTTAGATATTGATGGACATGAAAAATTCCTTTCGGTCCTGCCGTTGCATCATACTTTCGAAGCATTAGCAGGATTTCTTTTACCTATGCTCACAGGTGGATCAATTGTATATGCACGTTCATTAAAATCACGAGATATCATTCAGGATATTGGTAACAATGATATCTCTGTCATGTGTGGTGTGCCACTACTGTACGAAAAGATGTACCAGTCGATGAATCGTGCCATAGATGGGGCGCCATTGGCAAGAAAACTTTTGTTTAATATACTCTTTAGAATTTCAGCAATCGGATGGTCTTTAGGTTTCCATTGGGGGAAAACGCTTTTTGCATCTTTGAGATCAAAGGCCGGGCTTAATTCTATCTATCTGTTTGTATCTGGAGGCGCACCTCTTCCGCCATCTATCGCACGTTTCTTCTGTCTGATAGGTTTTCTGCTGATAGAGGGATATGGCCTCACTGAAACATCACCAATCCTCTCTGCCAATCGCTCCGACGATATAAAGTTTGGCTCTGTTGGAGCACCATTACCGAATGTAGAAATCAAGATAAACCAACCCAACGAACAGGGCATTGGCGAAATTATTGCCCGAGGTGATTCGATTACTCCCGGCTATCGAGATAACCCCGAACAGACTGCTGAGTTAATCCGCGATGGATGGCTTCATACTGGCGACTTAGGCAGATTGAAAGATGGGCACTTATGGATAACAGGTCGAGCCAAGAATCTGATCGTATCGGCGGCCGGCAAAAATATCTTTCCCGAAGAGCTTGAAGTAAAACTACTCCTGTCAAAATATCTTATTGAAGTAATTGTATTTGGAAGAAAAAAAGATGGCCGTCAGGGAGAAGAGGTTTGCGCGCTTTTAGTCCCTGACTCAGAACAGTTTGTCAGCGAATTTGGGAAAACTACAGAAGAGTACGAGCATAATGAATTGATGAATATTTTGCTGGAAGAAGTAAACAAGACAAATGCAGAGCTTGCATCGTACAAACGAATCACCAGCGTTGATTATCAAATTGATGAACTTGAAAAGACTTCAACGAAAAAAGTAAAACGTTACGTTTATAAGTAACATCGAACAGATATTTACTAATGAAAATAAAGACTCTCGAACGATCAGGCAATTCTTTACGGTTAATAGATCAAACTTTGCTCCCCATTGAAATCTCATAC
>JAUVAR010000154.1 GCA_030591625.1 Candidatus Zixiibacteriota bacterium | reverse complement strand
TATCTCTAATCCTAAGGTCGGCAATTTCGGCAGGGTGACAATCCAGACAATAGCCCTTCTTCACGATTTGGAAACATTCGATAATTACCCGGTTTTGGCTTTGTTAAAGATCTGCATTCCGGGCGATGCAGCCGAAATCCTGCTTGAGTCGCCAGATAGAACTTCTCGGGCAGACGTTTAATCGACCAAAGGCCAAGCTTATCATTGAATGCTTCTTTTTGGGCTACTATTATAGTAGCAATTCTATCCGACATCAGATCGTTATCTTTGAACAGATAGACATAGCCAAATCCATTCCGAATTATTTCCCTATTAATGTAGAGAGAATCGATTAACAGATAAGCGAGCAGACGGCCGTATTTGTCACGCCTTCGAGCGGCGAATTCAAGATCAACTATTTTGCCTGTCAGCAGAGAATCAAGGAATTGCTTAGCTTCCTCATAAAATGGTTCCCCCTCCTCAGGAGTATCGACCGCCAATAGTCTGACCTGGTCACCACCGGTCAATTCGACCGTATCACCATCAATAACCCGAATGACCCGAAATCTCTCATTTACCGACTGTTCCTGGCCGAGTTCCTCAATGAGCCGAAACCCAACAAGCAGAACAATAACAGTCAGCATAATAATGACTGAAATCAGCTTTTGTTTCTTAGTTCTGGGTCGTTTGGAGCCCACTTACTTTCACCTCCGACCAACCACCATTATTTCGCTCAACCTCAATAAGCATCTCGACCTTATCTTTAATATCATCAACATGAGAAATAAGCAATATTTGGGGGAATCGTTTACTTAAATTTACCAGCCCGTTAAATATCAAGTCCCGTCGATCCGTATCTTGAGACCCAAAGACTTCATCAAGGATTATAAATGTACGGGTCAACCCGGCCGATTCGGACAAAGCTAACGATATCGCAAGTCTCAAACAAAGATTAGCGAGATCTTTCTCACCGCCCGAGAAGCGATCAACCTTAAAGAATCCCGATGAGTCAAAAATCGACATATTATAGTCTGCATCTAATTCGACCATACTATATCGTCCACCGGTCATTTCGGATATCAGTTCCGAAGCAAGCTCGGATAGTCTTGGCCTGATACTGGCGATGACATGTTTTCTATATTCGCCAAAAAGTGTAATCAATTTCTCGGTATGGAATCTTTTCTGCCTCAAATCATCAAGATGTTTAGCTTCTTCATCGAGTTTGACCAGCCTCTCTGCTTTTAGCTCAATCTCTTTTCCGACCAGTTCAAGCTTGTTGGATTGCTGGGAAGCTTCGTCTCGTTTTGAATCAAACTCTTTTCCTGCCAAATCCAGACTTTGAGCAAGCTGGCTGAATTTGAGATCATCAAACTTAAGCTCGGTCAACTCGGATTCATTTTTAGAAAGAGTCGCTGTAACCTGAGCCATCTGTTTTTCAGTTTTGCTTAATTCGGCACGAGCAGGATCGAGCCTCTGAAGATTGCCGGAGAGTTGATCGAACCTTTCTTTGACAGATTTTGCCGTTTCAACTTCATTTTGTAATCTTTTGAATTCTTCCGGATCGAATTTAATATCACCGATTTCTTTTAATTTGAGATCAATCGATATGATCTTTTCAGAAATCTTATCAGAATGATTTGTCAAATCCTGTTTGCGTTGCTCCGACCCATTTCTTAAGGTCTCAAATTCGAATCGTTTTTTGATCGATACCTGCAATTGATCAACAATCTGTTTTGCCTTTTCGCCGGATTTTTTGAGCTCATCAAGATCAGCTTTCAGACCATTTTCAGATTTGGTCAGATTTTGTAATTCTGATTCCAGATGCATTTTGATTTTTGGAATATCATTTCCAAATGGTCGATGACAACGATCACAAACAGCTTCGGTTCCAATTTGATCAATCGACTCCAATTGCGAGCCGACCTTTCCGATCTCAATTTTTCCCGCTTCGATTTTTGATCTGATTGCCACATAATTTTCACGGGTCGATTCAAGATCGCTATTTGCTCGTTTCAGATCAGAATCGATAGATTCCGGAATCGACTGCATTGAAGCCGCGAGCTCTTTCAAACCGAGCTCAACTTTCTCAAGATTCTGGCTATTATTTTTCTGTTCCTGATTAAACCCTTTTGCTTGTTCAACCAGATCGAGCCGGTTTGAATCTTTTGCTTTCAAATCTCTGAGTTCATCAAGTCGGCCTGGAGACGGTGTCAGCTTTTCTAATTTCAGGCCGAGTTCTTTGACTTCTACTGCGGTCAATTCGAGCTTCTTGATCTCATCTGAGCGAAGTTTCAGCCGGCCACCAAGTTCATCTTTGCTAGCTGCAAGTGTTGATATCTCACCTTTGAGGCGGGAGCATATTGCCGAGAGGGCTTCGTGCTCCCGATATTCTTTAGTAATAGCTTCCAATTTCAGCTTTGCTCGGTCCCGTGCTCCCATCGCTTCAAGAGTGCTAAGCTTAAGAGTTGTAACGTGCTCCCCTAATCGAACAAGCTCATCTTCGAGCCCGGGTTTCTCGGCCAGAAGATTCTCAAGAGTCTCGGTTCTTGCTTTCGCTTCGCGGGCATCACCTTTGGCGACATCAATTGCTCGGTCAAGTTTTTCGATCCCAAGCATCCCGGCAAGATGCTCTCGTCTTTTTTGAGGAGCCAAATCAGACAGAGCATTGAGCTCCTGTTGACGAGCCAGAAAGGAGCTGAAGAAACCTCGGTAATCAAGCCCGAGTATTTTCTGGACATACTTTGTTGTTTCCATGCTCCCGATAGATTCAGATGATGCTCCCCGATATAGTTCAACTTCGGGCCGTGCAGACTTGCCAATCAATCGTCTTATTATTGTATAATGCTCCCCACTTGCTTCGAAGCATAGTTTGACTTCGCAGTTTTCGTCGGGATGAGCTAAAGTTGATTTAATTTCATCTTTGGACGATCTGGCTGCCTGGTTGCCGTAGAGAGCCCAGGTGATCGCTTCGATGATACTTGACTTGCCTGCACCGTTCTGACCGATAATACCGATTACAGCATCGGGGAAATCAATTATAGCAGATTTAATGACCCGATAGTTCTGTATTGATATTGAATTAAGCCTCATGATTTATAGGATCAGACAACTATGGCTGAGAGTCAAGTATTCGTTTGCTAACGGGAGCACGATATGATGATTTGTGACCTACAACAAAAAGGGAAAAAAGTTCCCAAATAGTTCTTGACAACCAGCCAGAAATAGTTAACTTGGACCTCGAGCGTGTATTAGAGCTGTAGTTGGAGATGAGAGCCAACTTTATTCGACTTCGGCTTGACACAAAAACTTCTTTTTACTTAAACAACTGTTAATGATCCTAAGCTGACAGGACTTATATCCTATCTGTTAGTGTACCTTTCCAATCGATGTTTATAACGTGTCGTACGGAATAATTCACGCGGGTATTATTGATGATTCTTTAAGCGTTGTTCTCAAATTATTTTTCCCCTATTCACTTAACCACAACTACCAAAGTCGCTGTTTGCTCGACTCCTTTAATTAATTGAGCAGATGGCAGGATTTTCTGGAGGTTCTGAGCATACTACTCGAAATAAAGAGTTTTACACACGAAGCGAAAAATATGTTTTACGTAACTATTGGGAGTTTCCTTACTCCAACTACAAAAAAGTAGGAACAACTTGAATTTATTGACTAAAGATTATATTTCACAATTCCCTAGACAGTATCGTGAAGTAATGCTGGAGGGCCTCATGACTTGGTTTAACATAACCTGGTTCGGTTCCCGGTTGCCTTTAGATGATAAATTTCACAATTTCCTTTGTTTAAGGAGGAAATAAATAGATGTTAAAACGACTAACAATTATGGTAACAGTCTTCGGACTACTTTTCGCGTTTGCGTCTGCCGTATCTGCTGGTAATGATATTGACAACCTGAAAAGGCTCGATATTGTAACAGACCGCGCAGATTTTACGGATAAGTCCGACACGAGAATGTCAATTAACAATACCGCAACAGTTGATATTGCGAAGGTTAATGAAGACCGTATCCCTCTTACCTCGTACCCAACAGATATGTCCAAGCCTTCCGGAGCAGCTCCTCCAACGGCCGATTGTTATGACCAGGATTACCTGGACTACGATTTCTTGGCATATATCTGGGGTCGCGAAATGGACGACGAACGCCGCCTCGGTATGCGTATGTCTAATATTAAAGGCTATCAAGCCGAAATCCAGGGAACCTGGGTTTGGACTTATTACACTGATATCGATTCAGTATCTACTAACGCTACAGACATGACTGCACCTCTTTTGGTTGAAATCATGAGCGATAATGGTGGCGTACCGGATCAAGTTTTGCACAGCGAAACTTACAATATTGGTGCTGATGGCTGGCATTACCTTCCATGGTCCGTGCCTCCTACTGTTTTCAGTGGTGATTGGCATATAACAGTTGGCCCAGATCCAGTAAACTTGGATTCACTTGACGGTTTCTTCTTCATTTCTGATAATGCTGGAGAATCTGATGGAATCGGCCATGGCCGTGCATCCTACGATGCAGACCCTACAAGCGTAGGCGAATGGTATAATCTGAAAGATTATTTTGCTGATGGTTCCGATTACAACTTCGGTTTCTCATCAGTAGCTTGTTTCTGGTACAGCCAGTGCTACGAAACTCCTTCTCAGAAGCAGTATGTAATTACTCTTCCAAGAGCTGATGTTCCTGGATGGACTGGCTTTGGTCAATCTTTCTCGGCCGTCAATGACTCTCTTGTTTCTTTGAACTTCACTATTTGGCTTAGCTCGGATACGTCAAATAGGAATTATGAAGGAACAAATGAGACCAACTATGTAACATTGTCCCTATTTGCCGATGATGGCACGGGTTCTCCGGATACTCTTGCAGGTCCGATTATCACCCGTCAAGTCGGTCCTGGCCTTTCTGCTCTATTCCCTAATGGTGAAAACAGAGTAACGAATGGTTTACCAGGAGATCCTGACAGATACATAGTTCACGAACTTGATGTTACTTCAGAGAATTTAATGCTCCGTGGTCAATATCATGTTACCGCTGAATGGGCATCCGATGACCCAGCAGACGGTGCTGCCTACTTAGTTCTTCTTGACTATGGTGTTGGTGGTTCTGTTAAGATTGCTCCAGACAATTACATGTGGAGTGGTAATAGCGTTCCATTTGTCGATTGGTGGTGGAATGAAGCTTCATTCCATGTCACAGCATCACTTTGCCGTGACGAGTTCCAGAACTGTCAGAACCAGTTGACCTATGTTGTTGAACTTAACGCAGCTTATGGTCTTCCGTTGAACTACGCTGCCAAAATCAAAGGTCAGCCAGCGAACAGACTCGATAAGGTCCGTTTCTCGCATGTAGATCCGTCTCTCTTTGGAGAAGATGGTGGCGCATACGAACTCGATGTCGTTGTCTGGGCCAATGCTGGTGGATTCCCAGGTGCCGAACTATGGCGCACAGCGACTCCATTGCAAGTGGCTGACGTAACACCGTATCCTGGGTGGACAGAAGTGGTAATCCCTGGTGGCATTCATATAGCTGGCGATTTCTTTGTCGGTTATGAAGATGTATCACCAGATCCTGTAAACCAGTATATCTACTATGGTGTAGAAACTGGTGGTCCTGAAATCAATGGTGGTGGTAAGTACTACAGTACTGGCTCCGCTGCCTGGATAGATCTTGGAGACGCAATCGGTGGCGAAGCTAACGCTCTCATCGAAGCTGAACTTTGCTCGATCCCTGTTGATGAACTACCTTGTTATCCAGGTACCACCGAATGGTCCACCATCAATGGTGACTTCGGTCGTACAGGTCACTCCAACGACGCTATTGGCGACGCTTGGTGTGATTTGAATCTCGCTTGGACATATGAAGGTGGTCGTGGCATTATCCGTTCCGGTCCAGTGATCTCTGGCGACTACGTCGTACAGGCATTCTCTTCCGGCACAAATGCTGGCTACTATATTCTTGATCTTATCTCTGGTGCTGTGCTCGATTCGATCACAACAACAGATTATCCTCTTGTCATGGGTGGTGCCGTACGCTGTACCCCGACCATTTATGGTGGTGTCTTGTACATCGCTGGTGGTTCGGCTGCTGCCGTTGCCGCTTTTGATATGGCTACTGTTGGTTCCCCAATTGTCAAACTTTGGGAAATCAGCCCGACTGTCAATTTTGGTGGAGTTCCTTGGAATGGTCACGACGAAATGGCCGGTGTCCGTTATGGTAACTTTATCGTATTGAACGATGGTGTTGATGATGTCCTTTATTGGTCTGACGATGCCAACCGTATCTTCGCAGCTTACGCTGCCGACGGTACTCCATACACCCCATGGGGTGGTGCTGTCACTTTGGCTGGTGCTGCTCTTCGTTCGGGTGCAACAGATGGAAATAACCTGTACTACGCACTTTTCACAAGTGGTGTAGAAGGTGATGTTGTTGCCATTAATCCTTTCACTGGCGCAATCTCATGGACTCTCTCTGGAAACGAAGGTCTCCAGGGTGGTGTCTTGTTC
>JAUVAR010000052.1 GCA_030591625.1 Candidatus Zixiibacteriota bacterium | reverse complement strand
GGCGTTGGGATTGGGCCATTCTTCTTTGCTGGCGCAGGCATGGCTAAATTAAGTATTTCAGATTTTACAGTTGCTGGAGTTATTACTATTCCTTTGGATTTTGCAGATGCAACCAAGCCTTATATCGAATTTGGTGGAGGATTACAATTTTCCAAGATGTTTATTCAGGGAAAGTATGTTAGTGTTAAAGCTGAAGGTACAAGTATAAATTACGTACCCGTATCTATAGGTTTTAAATTCTAAGATTGGTATTGGAAGTGCGGAGAGAGACAGTTAACGGATAGAAAATTGAGACTTGATGCAGGTCTGACATAGTTGTCTGGATTTGGATGGGACTCGAAACTGTTGGGAAATGATGGTATGAAAAAAGTGTTAGTAACATTGTTTGTGCTCGCGATGTTTGTAGCAACCGCATCGGCACAGGTACCGGCTAAGCCGTTTAATATTTATGTAGGTGGTGGACTGACAATGCCCACAGGTGATTTTAAAACTGCTTATAATACTGGATTCCACGGAATGGCCAAAGTTGGTTTTTCTGCAATGCCAAAGATGGAAATTAGATTTGGTGTTGATTATCATCTTTGCAAAGCAAATGATGAATTTCTCGCTTATGCAGAATCCTACTTTGTTATTAACAATGCCGAAGGTATGACAGCTCAGATAATGATGTTTGGTGCTGATTTAAAACTGAATCTTGGAGTTCCGGGAGCACCTATTAAGCCGTATGGCATTGCTGGGCTTGGAATTGCCAGTATAGGCTATTCGGACCTTGAAGCTGACGAAGGCGTTTTACCGGCAGATTCTGAATCTAAGTTTTATTTAGAATTTGGTGGCGGTATAGAGTTTACCAAATTTTTCGTTCAGGGAAAAATAACTGTAATACCCGGCTACTATGAAGCTTTGGGTGAGAAAAGTGCCCTTGGTTTTCTTGCGATTACCGGAGGTTTGCACTTCTAAGGTTTGAATAAGTATGAGCAGAGCTTTGTTTGAAGCTGAGTTCTGCTCTTTGAATAAGAAATTGTTGATTGAATAGAATAATATAAGATTTTATACGGTAACAGATGGCCACATTACGCGATGTAAAGAAAAGAATTAAGACGGTAAAATCGACCGCTCGTATCACCAAAGCGATGGAGATGGTGGCGGCCTCGAAGCTAAGACGCGCCCAACAGCGTGTCGAACAGGCTAAACCGTATGCACAAAAACTCGATGAAATGCTCTCGCATTTGGCGACTGCATCGACGGGCGAAATCGTTCATCCGTATTTTGAAGAACGAGAAGTAAAGAAACGGACAGTTGTAATTATATCGTCCGACCGTGGTTTGTGTGGTTCGTTCAATACGAATGTATTTCGTAATGCCGACAGATGGCTTCGTGAGAACGATGGGGTTGAGACGGAAATAGTCGCTGTTGGAAAAAGATCGTTCGATTATTACAAGAAACGGCAGTGGCCGATTTCAGACACTTATGATGACTGGTCGGGACAGCTTGACTATGACCGTGCACGTGAAATTGTTGCATCATTGACAGAGCGATTTGTCTCGGGCGAAACCGATGAAATAGTTCTGATATTTACACGTTTCCTCTCGATGGTGAAGTACCAATTGTGCATTGAAAAATATTTGCCGGTGGCAAGACCGGATGTGACAGAAGAAGATACAGGACCTTCGAACGAGTATATTTTTGAACCGACGTCCGAAGATATTTATGCGGCGTTGATGCCAAGTTATGCAACGACCAAAATGGTAACTGCACTAACTGAGTCGTTTGCGTCGGAGCATGGCTCTCGGATGATCGCTATGGGTAACGCAACGAAGAATGCGGGCGAGATGGTTCAGACTCTGACGCTTGACTATAACAAAGCTCGTCAGGGACAGATCACTAAAGAATTGGCTGAAATTGTCGGTGGTGCGGAAGCACTAACCGCTTAACATAAGATAATGAGTATTTTTTCTATAACGGAGTTCGGCAATGGCTGAAAATGTTGGTAAGATTGTTCAGGTGATTGGACCGACCGTGGACCTTGAGTTCGCGGCTGAGTCATTACCGGATATCTATAACGCGATTAAAATTAAAGATCCCAACCGGGATGGTGACCTAACGGTCGAAGTAGCCTTACATATCGGTGACAACATCGTTCGTTGTGTGGCATTGGCAACAACTGATGGTCTCGTGCGTGGGATGAAAGCGGTCGATACTGGTGGTCCGATTACGGTGCCGGTAGGTGAAGTTTCGCTCGGACGAATCTTTAACCTGCTTGGTGAACCGCTTGATCCGGGTGAACCGATCAGTCCGGAAACAAAGCGTCTTCCGATTCACCGTGCAGCTCCACCGTTTGCCGATCAGGTAACGAGTGTTGAGATGTTCGAAACAGGTATCAAAGTTATTGACCTTCTGGAGCCATACTCCAAGGGTGGTAAGGTTGGACTGTTTGGTGGTGCCGGAGTTGGTAAGACGGTTATCATTCAGGAATTGATTCATAATATTGCTACTGAGCATGGTGGATATTCGATTTTCTGCGGTGTTGGTGAACGTACCCGTGAAGGTAACGATCTCTGGCGCGAAATGACCGAGTCGGGAGTTATTAAAAAGACTGCTATGGTCTTTGGTCAGATGAACGAACCACCGGGTGCTCGTCTTAGAGTTGGACTTTCCGGTCTGACAATGGCCGAATATTTCCGCGATGAAGAACATCAGGATGTACTCCTGTTTGTAGATAATATCTTCCGTTTCGTTCAGGCTGGTTCGGAAGTGTCCGCACTTTTGGGACGTATGCCTTCGGCGGTAGGATACCAGCCGACTCTTGGAACTGAGATGGGGAGTCTTCAGGAACGAATAACTTCGACTCGTAATGGTTCGATTACATCGGTGCAGGCAATTTATGTACCGGCTGATGACTTGACCGATCCGGCTCCTGCGACGACCTTCTCGCATCTTGATGCAACAACTGTGTTGTCGCGTTCGATTGCTGAGTTGGCGATTTATCCGGCGGTTGATCCGCTTGATTCGACTTCACGTATTCTTGATCCACTTGTTGTGGGTGAAGATCATTACCGTGTTGCTCGTAGTGTGCAGGTTATCTTGCAGAAGTATAAAGACCTTCAGGACATTATTGCGATCTTGGGTATCGATGAACTTTCCGAAGAGGATAGACTGTCGGTGATGAGAGCGCGTAAGATTCAAAGATTCCTGTCGCAGCCGTTCTTTGTGGCGGAACAGTTTACCGGTAAGCCAGGTAAATATGTGAAAACTGAAGATACGATTAAGAGCTTTGACGAATTGTTGTCGGGTAACTTAGATCATATTCCGGAGCAGTGCTTCTATATGGTTGGTGGCCTTGATGATGTTATCGAAAACTACGAGAAACAAAAAGGCTAAGCCGACATGTTCCGTTTATCGATAGTAACACCAGATAAAGTCGTGTATGATTCGGATATCCGTTCATTGGTAGTTCCGGGAGTGGATGGTTATCTCGGCGTGCTCTCGCAGCATGCGCCTTTGATAACTGCGCTTCGTCCGGGCCATATTGAATTCCGTGATGCTGATGATAAAGTTCATCTGCTTGCGGTATCGAATGGGTTTATGGAAGTATCTCAGAATGTTGCAACACTATTAGCAGATGCCGTTGAAATTGCTGAAGAGATCGATCTTGATCGTGCTCGGACAGCTTTGGAAAATGCCAAAGCTAATCTTGCCAAAGCAGTAACGGGCGAGCTTGATGTTGATGCTACGGAGATTCGTGATGCGATGGAACGTGCAAACAATCGTATTAGAATTCACGAACGTTCGCATTAGATCATCTGAATCGACTTAAAATAGAATAGGCCGGCCGAAGAAATTCGGTCGGTTTTTTTTTAGATAAATCATGAAATTTGACCAAAAAAGAGATCGGTTGGAAAAATATTTTCTACAAGATATACATTTTCAGTCGATTGGGTCATGTAAGTGGCTGTGTCTTAGTAGCTTACGGTCTGAATTTGTCCTTGACATAAATCATATATTTAGGTAGTTTCAAAGGCTATGATATTTGACTTAAGGGAATATAAAGAATTCCCGGCCAAAGCTTCTGTAGAAGCGATAGCGAATGAGTTTGATCAGTTTGCCGAGGATGTGACTAAGGTAAATACTGTGAGGGCTGAACTGGCCATACAAAGGTCGGAGGAGGAATACTTCTGTCAGGGAAAGGTGTTCGCAGCCTACCAGATTGAGTGTTCCCGTTGTTTGCAGCAGTATGAACATCTGATTAAACAGAAGACAGATTTTGTGATATGCTCTGAATCGTATCATGAAAAAATCAGCGAAGATAGAATTGATGATGAAGATTATGTCTTCTTTACGGGAAGCGATCTTCGTGTAGATATCGCAGATCAGGTACGACAGGTTTTAGTCTTGTCGGTTCCTATGATGCCGCTCTGTTCAGATGAGTGCTCGGGGCTTTGCACTCAATGTGGTACGAACCTGAATAAGAGCAAGTGTGAATGTGATAATGAAAAGATTGATCCTCGGTGGGAAGAGCTTAAGAAGCTCCGAGACCCGGATCAAAAACAATAGATAAGGATTTTAGAATGCCACTACCCAAGAGGAGACATTCGAAAGCGCGGGGTCGCAAACGTCGGACCCATTACAAATTGACAGCGCCGAATGTCGTTGAATGCCCGAACTGTCATGGTTCGAGATTGCCGCATCATATTTGTTCTCATTGCGGTTTTTACGATGGTCGTCAAATGGTACAGGTCAAAGAGGCCTGATAACCTCACTCGGTTACATATTTTAATGACACCAGATCCTAAGCATACGGTTGTGCTTGATGTTATGGGTGCGGATGGTGGTCCAAAGGAGATCATCCGTGGTGGGTTGGATGCTGCCCGCCAGATAGGTGAACCACTCCATATTAAGTTTGTCGGGGATCAGGAGCAGATTAATGCTGTCCTGGACCAGATAGAGAAAAAACCGAAAAATATTTCGGTCCTTCATGCCGACGAAGAAATTCCTATGGGAGCTTCTGCTTCCACCGGCATCAGGATGAAAAACTCCTCGGTTACAATCGGATTAAAACAAGTCAGATATAAGAAGGCGGCGGCATTCGTGTCACCGGGTAATACCGGAGCTGTGATGGGTACCGCACTTTTTACATTGGGACGAATCGCAGGAGTAATGCGACCGGCAATTACAGCTTTATTTCCGTCAAGTGCCGGACGTCCAACGGTTGTGCTTGATGTCGGAGCAAATGCTGATTGCAAACCGGCGCATCTTTCGCAATTTGCTGTCATGGGTTCTGTTTATGCCCAGGTAGCATTCGGGCTGGCTCATCCGAGAGTTGGTCTTATTTCAATCGGTGAAGAACGTAGTAAAGGTAACGAATTGATTTTCGGTGCTCAGAAATTGCTCAAACATTCGCGTATCAACTTTGTTGGAAACATTGAGGGGCGCGATATTTTATCGGGGACAACCGATGTTGCCGTGACTGATGGATTCACCGGAAATATACTTCTTAAATTTGCAGAATCAGTAAAACCACTGCTTGTTAAAGCACTCAACCGTCAGGTTCAGACGAATATATTTTCACGCTTTGCCGTGATATTTATGCTTCCGTTTCTGAGAAGGATGCGTTCGGTGTTTGATTATTCTGAGTATGGTGGTGCACCGCTTCTTGGAGTCAATGGTGTTGTGATTATTTGTCATGGGTCATCGAGCGCTCGTGCAATCACTCGTGCAATTGTTGTTGCACACGACATGGCCGAAAAGCGGATCAATGAACGGATTCATGACGAACTGCTAACAAATCATTTTGGAAGAGACGATAGTGTCAAAAATAAGAGCCAAAATAACCGGGACGGGGTCGTACGCACCACCGGAACGGTTGACTAACGCTGACCTTGAGAAGCTTGTAGATACATCGGATGAATGGATTACCAGTCGAACTGGTATCAAAGCAAGGCGCATCGCACCGGCGGATGTAGCCCCGACCGATATGGCGGTTAAAGCCTCCGAAAAAGCTATGGAAATGGCTGGTTGCGCCAAAGAAGATATTGAACTGATAATTACTGCTACGGTAACCCCGGATCGTCGCCTGCCATCCAATTCATGTATTTTGCAGGATAAGCTCGGATTGGTTAATGCGGCAGCTTTTGATATTGTGGCTGCCTGTAACGGATTTATTAATGGCCTCTCAATATCACAGGCATATATTGAAAATGGTCAGTACAAGAAAATACTGTTAATTGGCGTAGAGAAGCTCTCGAGTATTACAAATTACACAGACCGCAATACCTGTGTGCTTTTTGGTGATGGAGCGGGAGCGGTTGTAATTGAGGCGTCGGACAACGGGTCTGGAATTCAATCTACATTCATGAAGTCGGACGGTACTGCTCAGAAATGGCTGTGGATTGATGTCGGTTCTGCGGCTAACCCGTATCAGTTCGGTGTGGATCATAAGGGTCAGGACAAGATTCTGATGAGTGGCGCAGATATTTTCAAAGTTGCTGTCAAAGAAATGGGCAACGCGATAAATAAAGTTTTAGATGATGCCGGACTGACAGGTTCTGACATCTCGCTATTTGTTCCACATCAGGCTAATATTCGTATTATTGAAGCGATGGCCCGAAGACTTAAGTTGAGCATGGACAATGTCTTTTTAAATATTGAAGATTATGGTAATACATCGGCCGCATCTGTGCCGATTGCTTTGGACGAAGCTAACCGTTCGGGTCGTTTGAAACCGGGCGATAACGTTGTGATGGTAGCATTTGGTGGCGGTCTCGTTTGGGGATCTGCTCTTGTCAGGTGGTAACGGATGAGTAAGACAGCATTATTTTTCCCCGGTCAGGCCTCACAGTATGTAGGAATGGGCAAAGAGCTTTACGATCATTCTGATGAAGTGAAATCGCTTTATAAGTTTGCATCGGATGAACTCGGTGCCGATATCGCGGCTCTATCGTTTGAGGGTCCAGCCGAAGAATTGACCCGTACAAGATTTACACAACCGGCGATTCTGCTTCATTCTCTTGCTGCTCTGACTATCATGAAAGATAATATGCCGGCCTTTGATTATACTGCCGGACATTCACTGGGCGAGTATGTCGCTTTGGCGGCGGTTGGTGCACTATCGTACGAAGATGCTATACGTGCCGTTGTAAAACGGGCTGCTTTGATGGAAGAGGCGTGCCAGAATAATCCCGGCACGATGGCTGCAACGATTGGACTTTCTATTGAGTCGGTTGAAGATGTTTGCAAAAGAGCTTCTGCAAAAGGTATTGTAATTCCTGCGAATTTTAATTCATCTTCACAGATTGTAATTTCTGGTTCGCTGGATGGCGTTGGTGAAGCAGTTGTGCTGGCTAAAGATGCCGGTGCAAAACGAGCTGTCATGCTTCAAGTGGGAGGAGCTTTTCATTCTCCACTGATGGCCTCCGCAAAGAGAGGACTTGAAGATTATCTGGCTGGAATCACATTTAACCAACCAACAAAGCCTGTCATAGCAAATGTTACGGCTAAGGCTGTACTGGATGGTGAAGGGATTAGAAATCTGCTTGTTGAGCAGGTTACAGCTCCTGTAAAGTGGGTCCAAACAATGACTTATCTGAAAGAAAACGGTGTCACACGTATCATAGAAATCGGACCGGGCAAAGTGCTGGGATCGCTCGCTAAACGAGAGATGCGACCTGATGCGATAATTAATCTTGACACGCTTGCAGATATTGATACCTTCACGCGATCAGAAATGTAATGGTAAATGAAATGGATTTTAAAGATAAAGTAGTTGTAGTGACAGGATCAGGCCGAGGGATCGGACTGCGAATCCTTGAGCGTTTTTATAAGCTTGGTGCCAAAGTGGTGGTGAGCGATCTTGATGCTGCTCACGTGGAAGAAGTTGCCTCTAAAATGGGTGATCGGGCTATTGGAATAGCCGCCAATGTGACCATCGCAGATGATATCACAGCACTATTCAAAAATGTGGTTGAGAAGTTTGGGCGAGTCGATATAGTGGTGAATAATGCCGGTATCACACGCGATACGCTGTTGATCCGGATGGATGAAAAAGACTGGGACATGGTGCTTGACATCAACCTGAAAGGGGCGTTTCTTGTCACCAAAACGGCCGGGAAGCTGATGATGAAACAGCGTGTCGGTCGTATTGTGAATATAAGCTCAGTTGTTGGTCTGACCGGCAATGCCGGACAAGCGAACTATTCTGCCTCAAAGGCTGGGTTGATTGGTTTGACCAAGTCGGCCGCACGAGAATTTGCCCCGCGTGGAATAACTGTTAATGCGGTTGCTCCGGGGTTTATAATGACCGATATGACGGATAATCTGCCGGATGCGGCTAAAGAAACATTCCGTCAAAAAATTATGATCGACCGATTCGGCGAGCCGGATGATATTGCATCCGCCGTTCTGTTTTTTGCATCCGACGAAGCGTCGTATGTCACAGGACAGGTGCTCGCTGTTGATGGCGGTCTGACAGCTTAAGAAAAAAATAAGTAAGTAAGATAATATTATAAGGAGTTTTAGTATGTCAGTAGATGACAGAGTCAAAGAAATTATTATTGAACAGCTTGGTGTGGACGCTACTCAAGTAACGGTAGGCGCCAAATTTATTGAAGACCTCGGAGCCGATTCACTTGATACAGTTGAACTCGTTATGGCTTTGGAAGAAGAATTTGGTCTTGAAATTCCGGACGAAGATGCAGAAAAAATAACTTCGGTTGGTGATGCTGTTTCATACATTAACAAAGCGAAAGCTAACGCTTAAGGACAGCTTACCCCGCATATAGGGATAAAAACCACACTGTATGAATAAAAGAACTGTAGTCACGGGTATTGGCGTTATTTGCCCACTCGGAAATTCGATAAATGAATTATGGGACGCATTGCTTGCAGGTAAATCGGGCGTTGGTCCGCTTACCCGCTTTGATGTCTCTGAATATCCGACGCGTATTGCGGCGGAAGTCAAAGATTTTAAACCCGAGGAATATATCGACCGCAAGCAATTGCGCCGGATGGACCTCTCGGAGCAGTATGCGATTGTGGCGAGTAGTCTTGCTATCGCCGACTCCGGTATCGACCTCGAAGGTGTTGACAAGGATCGGGCTGGTGTCGTTATAGGTTCAGGAATCGGTGGCATATCGACTTTTGAGAATCAATATGAAAGACTGACGAGGCTCGGCCCAGGCAAAGTTTCACCATTCTTCATTCCGATGATGATTATAGATATGTGTGCCGGACTTGTTTCTATGCAGTTTGGTTTTCGTGGTCCCAATTATGCAACTGTATCTGCGTGTGCTTCTTCGGCGCATGCAATCAATGATGCTTACCGTATTATTCAACGTGGTGAAGCTGATGTCATGCTTACAGGTGGTGCTGAAGCTACAATAACTCCGACCTCGATGGCCGGATTCTGCTCTGCCAAAGCGATGTCAACCCGCAATGATGATCCCAAAGCTGCTTCGCGTCCGTTTGATACCGAACGTGATGGTTTTGTGATGGGTGAAGGATCGGGGATTATGGTTTTAGAATCACTCGAACATGCAACCAAGCGCGGGGCCAGAATCTACGGAGAGATTCTGGGCGCCGGAATGACGGCCGATGCTCATCATATGACGGCACCACATCCCGAGGGACATGGGGCACGTCGGGCAATGCAGGTTGCGCTTAATGATGCTGGTTTGACTCCTGAGCAAATAAGCCATATTAATACACATGGAACAGCAACCGGTCTTGGTGATATTGCCGAAACAAAGGCGATCAAGGCTGTGTTTGGTGACCATGCTTATAAAGTTTTGTGTAACTCTACAAAATCTATGACCGGGCACCTGCTTGGTTCCGCGGGAGCAATTGAGCTCGCTACGGTACTTAAGTCGATCGAAACTAATCGTGTGCATCCAACAATCAATCTCGATAATCCTGATCCTGAATGTGATCTTGATTATGTAGCGAATACCGCTCGTGATTGTACTGTTGATTACGCGATGTCGAATTCGTTCGGATTTGGTGGACACAATGTCACACTGGTGGTCGGCAGGTTAAATGGCGCCGGTTAATGCAATTTTGGAGCAAGCTCAAATCTCGTTTTTATTCGAAGGGTGGTTCTTCACAGACCGCCCATGTTGAGCTTCAGAAGTTAATCGGTTATCAATTCAAGAACATTGATCTTCTTGAACTTTCTCTAACCCATCGTTCCTATGTAAGATCCAATCCTAAAAGTCTGCCCTCAAACGAACGTCTCGAATTTTTGGGCGATTCGGTTCTTGGTCTGGCTATTGCATCACAATTGTTTTTGGATAATCCGCATCAACGTGAAGGTAACTTAACTAAGATAAAGGCGATGTTGGTCAATGAAATGACGTTGGCTCAGGTTGCCTGTGAAATAGGCTTGAATAATTTCATTCTTCTTTCGCCCGAAGAGGATCGCACCGGAGGACGAGAGAGAGCTTCGATAGTATCTGACGCCTTTGAGTCGATTATTGGTGCGATATACTTAGATGGCGGGTTTGCTATTGCAAGTGAAGTTGTGCTGCGGTTGATTTATAGCCGGCGAGAAGCGATTATTTCAGATGCCAATCAGAGAAATTACAAAGGCGAACTTTTAGAACTGGCTCAGTCTTATGGGGCAGGAATGCCGCGGTATGATGTTTTATCGGAAGCAGGACCGGATCATGAGAAGATATTTACCGTGAATGTAACGGTTGAAAACATGCCGATCGGTGAAGGGGTGGGGCAGTCCAAAAAAGAGGCTGAACAAAAAGCTGCTGCCGAAGGTCTGAAAAATTACAAAAAGTATTTCGATAGTAATCCCGAATGAATTTGTCGTGATTAGGTAGATATATTCCAATTCTTGACAAGTGATGAATGATTAAACATATTGGCCGCCATAGATGAATATTAAGTATTTTAAGAGGCATAAATGAATATTGTCATTCTGATAAAACAGGTACCGGAAATCGCTCTCATCAAAGTTGATGAAGCAGCCAACGAAGTAGTTCTGCCACAGGGGCCGGGGGTAGTAAATCCTCATGATGAATATGCCGTCGAAGAGGCACTTCGTCTCAAAGATAAACTTGGTGGCAAGACAATGGTTATAACAGTTGGCACCGAACGAGCTGAATCAGCTTTGCGGGCCTGTCTCGCATTGGGCGTTGATGAAGCGTATCTTTGTGTTGATGAGCAGTTTGTTGGTTCCGATCAACAGGCCATTGCAAAAATTCTTACTGCCGGTCTTGGAAAAATTGAAGATTACTCTCTTATTTTAGCCGGTAAGCAGTCGGTTGATTCTGACTCCGCTCAGGTTCCTGCCGCCGTAGCCGGAATGATCGGTCTGCCTCAGGCAATGTATGTAAAGAAATTTGATGCTATCGAAGAAGGCAAAGCGACGGTGCATCGTATCACCGAAGATGGTTACGATATTATTGAAACTTCGCTTCCGGCAGTTGTATCGGTTGTGAAGGAGATCAACGAACCAAGACTTCCATCGCTCAAGGGCAAGATGGGGGCCAAGAAGAAAGTGATCACCAAATGGAGTGCGGCAGATCTC
>JAUVAR010000143.1 GCA_030591625.1 Candidatus Zixiibacteriota bacterium | reverse complement strand
ATTAAGGAAGTTGTATTTCTCTCGGACAAATATGAGGGAGAGCCTCCATTTGTAGCCGCTCGCAAAATGTTTGATATGGCAGGAGTTCGTCTCAGGCAACTTAAGATGGAACAAGACGAGATTACAATCAGTTTTAGAGGTTAAGAGTTTGGACCATTATTGTACAATGGTCTTTAATATTTCAAAAAGTAGAGTGAAACCGGCGATTTTAGCTTGCGCCGGACAGACATATATTTTAATTATCGATCTTTAGTCCCAACCGGAAATAGAAGGAGCAGGTAAATTGACCAAAACAAAGGAAGATGTCCTTAGACAAATTGATGAAGCAGGCGTGCGGTATATCCGTCTATGCTTCACAGATATTCTTGGCAAAATCAAGGGTATGTCGATTACCCGCAGTGAAATTGAACAGGTCTTAGCAGAGGGTCAGGGATTTGACGGCTCCTCAATTGAGGGATTTGCTCGAATCGAAGAATCTGATTTGATGGCGATGCCTGATCCTGTTACGTTCCGGATTATCCCCTGGGAAATTGCAGGTGAAAAAGTTGCCCAGATGTTCTGCGATATTCAGACGACAGATGGTAAACCTTACGTTGGTGATCCAAGATGGATTCTGCGCCGTCAACTCGAGCGGGTTGCCAAAAAGGGTTGGACATTTTATACCGGTCCGGAGATTGAATATTTCTATTTCGAAAATGACAGCGACACAGGCATTCTTGATCGTTCTGGATATTTCGATTATGGCACAGTTGATTTAGGTACTCAGATTCGCAAGAAAACTGTTGCAGCTCTTGAGATGATGGGTGTGCCGGTTGAATGTTCGCATCATGAAGTTGCACCGAGTCAGCATGAAATCGACCTGAAGTATCAGGAAGCTTTGGTGATGGCTGATTTCTCTCAAATTTATCGCTTCATCGTAAAAGAAATTGCGATGGAAAATAATGTCTATGCGACATTTATGCCGAAGCCGATGTTTGGTGAAAATGGTTCCGGGATGCATGTACACATGTCATTGTTCAAAGGTGATAAGAATCTTTTCTTTGATCCCAAGGGTCAGTATAATCTTTCGACAATGGCAAAACAGTTTACTGCAGGTATATTGAAGCATGTGCCTGAATTGACACTCATTTTAAACCAATGGGTTAATTCTTACAAGCGACTTGTACCGGGCTTTGAGGCTCCGGTTTATGTCAGTTGGGGAAGGCGAAATCGTTCATCGCTGGTTCGTGTGCCGGGTTATCGTGATGGCAAGGAAAAGGCAACACGGATAGAAATACGTTCACCCGATCCAGGAGCAAATCCTTATCTGGCGTTTGCCTGTATGCTCGCTGCCGGCCTTAAAGGTATCGAAGAAAATTACCCCTTGGTTGATCCGATTGAGGAAAATATCTACGGCATGAATGACGAACAAAAAGCAGCTCTGAATATCGATACGCTTCCGAATTCTTTGGAGAATGCGATTCATGCAACCGAAGCAGGTGATCTGATAAAAGAGACTGTTGGTGATCATATATTCGAAAAACTGATTGCGAGCAAAAAGGCAGAATGGGATGAGTATCGCATTCATGTTGGTGGGTATGAAACCGACAAATACTTAAATATGCTCTAAACTGACTGTCATTAAGTAATACGAGGCCTCGCATGAGGCCTCTTTTTTTTTGATAAAATTTATATTAGGGCTCAATAACAACCAATCCCTGCCGATATAATGTGCAAGTGTGATATACACACTTAGTGTGTGAATTCACATAGCTTTAATTGGAAACAAGTTAAACCAACAGGATGTTGTGTCATGTATAATCGCGCAGAAATAATCCAGCAAATCATTGATCGCATTGGTGCAAAAAGATATTTGGAAATCGGTGTAGCTCATGCCGAAACTTTTCTCTCTCTTGATGTTGATGAACGGATTGGAGTTGATCCGGTCAAGCCGGCTCAGCGTACTCTGTCTATTATGTCTGAAACTATGGCCCAAAGTCTGAACAGAACTCCGAAGATAGGTCTTAGCATGGAAATAGACCACACCGATATGACTTTTCGGGTGAGAGACTGTGAACGCTGGCTTGAAAAAGGATCGCCGAAAATTGGCACAAGTCAAAAAACAAATTTATATCAACTACCATCGGATCAGTTTTTTAATTATGCCGATGAATTGATTGGACCACGTGGAATAGACGTTGCCTTTGTTGATGGCTTACACGAATGGCAACAGGTTGTTCGTGATGTTGAAAACTGCCTGCGTTATCTGAATAAGGGTGGAGTTATTCTTATGCACGATTGTTGTCCTGTTTCTGAGATTGTTGCTACACCGTTTGATAAGCTTGAAGAAGCAAAGAAGAAACCGGAATGGAACGGAGCCTGGACCGGCGATGTGTGGAAGGCGGCGGTTTGGTTGCGATCATCACGCAAAGACCTTTCGTTGTTTGTGCTTAACTGTGACTGGGGTGTTGGTGTGCTCACGAGGAATGATTCGGATAATGATCTTAATTATGAATATGAAAATATAAAGCAGTTACCATTCTCTGAATTTGAGGAAAAACGTGATACAATTCTCGATCTGAAAGACCCGACTTATTTAACGGAGTTTTTAGGTTATCTTTCTCCTCTTGTCGTTGATGATGAAAAGAGCGAGCCTTCGACTGTGTGACAAACGAACATAATCGTTATATTATTCACAAACTTGGCTGTTTAGCCTTGGAAAAAATGACATTGTAAGATATCTTAGGGGTAAGAGAGTACACCTAATGATTTGGAGGTTGTCATGAATCCGGGCCGACGATTGATACCTGTTTTAGCATTGCTATTGTTGATTAGTGGTTGCACCAAACCGCAATATATTCCTATAGTTTATTCATCCAGTGATTACATAAAGATAGACGATAACTTTGACTGGGACAAATATGCTCCTGATGAAAACGAGATAGTTCCAGTCGAGATTATTGACGGCGATTTAGCTATTCTCAAACGTGACAAATTTAAACGTGGCAGAAAAATTCAGGACTTCAATTATGCCGGGCTGATGTTCAATACCGGTCGTGCCTCAAGTGGATCGCTCTCTGCGCATATATTGCAGGGGGTGAGCGGAAGTCATGAGATAGTTGCCAATGTGATTGCGGTCAAACAATCGTTGTCGAAACGACCAACCAGAGTTGATGGGTTGGTGTTGTTGCTTGATTCTGTTAAGACCCTTGATGATTCCCAAATTCGAACTCTAACAAAAGCTCCGGTAGTATGTTTGATGCTCAATGGTCTGACATATCTGAGTCCTGCGCAGGCAAAAATTATGGCCGAACATACAGGTCGTTCGATCTGTCTTGATGGACTGCTTTGGATCGGTAAAGATCAGGCGAAAAGTTTGAGCGCATACAAAGGTCATTATCTTAGCCTTAATTCTGTTCGTGCACTTGATCATGAAACTGTTAAAGAGCTGTGCCAATTTGAGGGCGAACAGCTTCATCTGTCATCGCTTGATGGAAAGACAAAAGTTCTCTTTGATACTAATCGTAAAGTTGGAAGTGCTCTGCTTGTAACTGCGAAACACTAATTAGCTGTACAAAATAGAATCGTTTGTTTGGTCGCTTGCAACCGGACTCTCTCTGTGGCGACTGTCTATAGATCTGCCAATTTTCACTGATGGCGGTTCTGAAGACAGAACGACCCTACATAATAATGGCGACTCCGAATCGCGCAGTCGCCCTACAAGAAACTTATACTTTTACAAGAAGAGTCGCACTTCAATAGCTCATATTCATTAAAAGATGTTGTTTTGTTTTAGCGTATTGGTGTGTGCCAAGCACTTACGTTGAAATTGGCTTTGCTCGTGCAAAAAAAGGTGCGTTGTAGTGATGTGATGGTCTTTTTGAAGATGTAGCTATAGTGGGGCGGTAGAATTTGGGGTGTTGGGGGGCGAGTTGTTTTTCGTGTATGGGTGATCTGAGTTTATCGAACATAGGGACCTCCACTATTATATCAATAGGCGATAAATAGATTAACCCTCGGTTTGGTAGGGATTGTGTGAGGAATCACATTGGAATGGTGTGGTTATTGATATTGTTGTTCTGGGGCTTGACTATGATTGAGTGGTGTATTAGTATTTGAACAGGATAGACGGTAGGAACGTCTTATGGTTAGGAACCAGAAAATTGATGGAGGGTGTGCGATGAGAAGTTTTCTTGAAAAAGTTATTGTGATGGTCTGTGTGGCTGTCATTGTGGCAGGTACAGTAGGGGTTGCGAATGCTCAGAAGAGACATGCTGAAACGCTTGTAGATTTTTTTAAGATGACTGGAGAAATTGAATACGACCAGCCGATAACGTGTGAGCTTGAGTACTATCCTCGGCTTATATGCGATGAGAATGTGTCGGTTACTGTTACTGTCAGTAACTATTCCTATGAATTGGGCAGGCAAGAATTAGTGTTAGAACGCAAGGAGCATTTTCTAGGCAGCCCTATATTTTTGTCAACTTTTGAAGTTACGTTACCTTCGGATGACACTCTACAATTAGCTATTACTATGCATTGTGATGCACAATCCAAAACTTCTTTGCATTACTATATAACAACTGGATCGACTTTGGCTCAGAAAAGTACTGATCCAAGGCTGGCAAAGACCAAGACGAAACCGAAGACATACAAGCGAGTTGAGGGGACAAAACATTCTCGGGATACGCTTACTGTAGCCCAACTTCAGAAGATTTGGACAGTTGTTTTGGATTTACGAAAGCCAGAAGACTTTGATAAGGCAAAAGAGATTTTGGGAATAATTCCAGACTCTTGCCAAGCTAAAGAGGCACCTGGGCATTATGTACTTAAACTCTCGTTTGATATAGCTTTGAAGTTGGCTGAGAATGGGGTTAATATAAATCAGCCAAATTGGGAACGTGATCTTTGGCAACAGCGGGAAGCGGATTCAGTAAAGCAGCTTGAAAGTCAAGATGATGGAGAAGGAGAACCGGGAAAACTAGATGGTAGTTCTATGCTATCCCCACCGGGGGTTTCTCTTGATTATGTCGAGGGCGCGTTGTCGCCAACTCTTCTTCCGACTGGTGAGCTGATAACGTTTCATATACGGATGAATAACAATTATGCGTATACAATGGAAAGTTATCAAAATGGTTTCAGAGTTTATTCTCCCGATGGTGCTGAGTGGCGGGTGGCCCATGGGCTTGCCCTGGGTTTCTCTCAGCAGTCATCAATACCGAGTTAAGCGTTAGGTTGCAAGCAACCATGACCTACAAGAGAAGAATGGCGGGTCTCTAAACCAGAAGAGAGACCACGCCCTACGAAGAATTAAGAACAATTGTAGAATCTGGATTCCTGCTTTCGCAGGAATGACGGAGGGGGCAGTCTTGTCCGTAGGCATGACGTATTACAAAGATTCTCATGAAATTGACGAAAACATTCTGCTTGACCGGGGGTGTCTGAGGTTGTTACTTGTTCGCACATAGCTACGGTGCTACTCATGATGAGTGGATAATAGGGAAGACGGTGTGATTCCGTCGCAGCCCCGCTACTGTAATGGCTACGAATCGAACATCAAGCCACTGGTTCCGTGTGAACTGGGAAGGCGTTTGATTCAGGATTGATGCCAGAGCCAGGAAACCTGCCGCAGCACTATCATTCATTTTAGTCGACGAAGGCGCGGGTCTTACGTTTATTTCTCAGCGCTTTGGAGTCGGCAGAAGGAGCCGCACTATGAAGTGCTTACTTATGTTTGTCCTTCTTTCTCTGGTCGGAGCGACGGGAACCGCCAGCGAAGATTCAACCGGGACATTCGACAATCCATTCCAGCTCGACGATTCAGTAGTCGTCTCAGCCAACAGAAACCCGGGTCTCATTAGCAAGACCGGAAGTTCAGTCACCGTAATAACATCAGCTCAAATCTCAGCGAGTCAGGCCTCGCAAGTAGTTGATCTGCTCGGGGCGGTCCCCGGAGTCGATGTCGCCAGGTCAGGTGGGATTGGTCAGATTTCATCCGTCTTCCTCAGAGGGGCCGGGTCCAGACACACGCTCGTCCTGGTCGATGGTATAAATGTTAACGATCCATCGTCCGGCAGTTTCGACTTTGCTCATATGAATCTTTCCAATATTGAAAGAATCGAAATTGTCCGCGGTCCGCAGTCGGTGCTCTACGGTTCCGATGCGATCGGAGGACTGATTCAGATCTTCACCAAACGCGGCTTCGGTGCGCCTGAGATTCGCGCCAGTGCAAGTACAGGTTCGTTCGGTACTTTCACCGAAGAGCTTAGTCTTAGCGGCAGTGGAACGAATGTAAGCTACTCGGTTGGCATGTCCCGTCTTGACAGCGACGGATTCTCGGCCACTGTCAAGGATGGGGTGGACGGCGAAGCGGACGGTTATTCCAATTCATCAATCTCGGGTCGATTGGGCGTTCTCCTTGGTTCGTATTTCGATCTTTCAACCACGGTGCAATTCACTGACACGGAAACAGATATCGATCAAGGGTTTGGTGTCTTCGACGACCCGAATTATGTCGTCGATAACAAGTCTTTCGCCGGCGGTATTCGTCTGGCACGAAATGACCCATCCTCGCTTTGGAAACCATCGCTGGCACTGAAATATATGGATCATGAATTTGAATCGGTCGATGGTTACGACGTTGATCATCCAGCCGATAGTGCTGTTTTTGTCTCCGACGCTGAACGATTTGAGTTGGCAAGTGAGCATCATCTAAAACTATCTGACAAGAATAATTTGTCGATAGGTGGTGAGGTCGAGTGGGAGAATTATAACTCTGTCAATTATTATGAGTCGTTCGGCTGGGTGATGAATGATAACGATACTATCGACGAGAAAACCGCTCGCACGGTCGGCCTCTATGTT
>JAUVAR010000024.1 GCA_030591625.1 Candidatus Zixiibacteriota bacterium | reverse complement strand
GTGTGGCATAAACATGATAAACACCATCATCGAGTCGCTTAAAAATATACTCACCACGCCTGTCTGTCTCGACCACCTGTCCGGTTTCAACAATCCAGACATTCGCCTTTTCAATCAAGTTGTTTGTCTCGACATCAAGAACTCGACCGGTCAGATCGGCCGATGAAACAATACTACCTGATAAAAAGACTATCAGGATTAAAAGTGTTGGTAGAATGCGCAAGTTGCTTACCTATATTTTCTGCTATTAATATTGTCCAAGTCTATGCAATTCAACAACCAAAGATGTCATCAAATTGTCATTTTAGCCTGACAACTATTTGAGATCGTTAAATTTTTCACTAATTAGCTGTTATTAATCCAGAAATCAACGAAAAATTGGGCTACTTGTAATTATTATCTATTCTGTCTGAATTTGCGGGCTGCTTTTTCAAGCTGTCGGTTCGAAAGCTTCTTGAGCTCCCGGTCGATTTGCTTGATATCGTCAGCTTCAAGTGAGTTCAGTTCGCGTGCGAATTTCCCTGATTCTATCGATTTCAACCGTGCTTTCATCCGCTTCTTGACCGAACTATCGATAAGTTTCCCCTCTGTTTGAAGCGAGCCGAACTTGGCCGCAACAGAGATTTGTCTAAACATCCCCTCAATCCCATGTCGTTTGATCAACTCAACTATCAGATCAAGCTGATACACAACTTCAAGATAGGCATGATCTGGCTTTATCCCCCCCTCAACAAGTGTCTCAAAACCTGACTTTATCAAACCGGCTAGCCCACCACAAAGAACTGCCTGCTCCCCAAAAAGGTCACCAACCGCTTCATCATGAAATGTCGTTTTGATAAGCCTTTCTGACTTAAACCCTATTCCAGCAGCTATTTGCTTGATTGTCTGCATCGCCTTGCCGGAATAATTCTGCTCTATCGCATAGAAAGCCGATATCGAACGGTCTCCCTCAAATTTTTCCCGCACAGCATTCCCCGGCGCATGAGGAGCGATCATAATGACATCATGCACTTTCGCTGGCTTAACCAGTCCAAAATGATAGCTTGTCCCATGCAAAAACAAAAGAGTTGCAGATTCTCGCAGATATGGCCCAATCGACTTTTTGAATACTCGGCCATGAAGATGATCAGGAAAGGCAAAACAAACAATATCTGCAGACTCCACCGCCAGCTTAATTGTCTTAGCTTCAAGCCCTGCTTTAAGAACTTTCTTGCGAGAGGCCGATCTCGTTTTCAACCCAACAATAACCTTAAAGCCGGAATCTTGAAGGTTTAGGGCAATCGCCCTACCTTGCGATCCAAAGCCGATCACGGCGATAATTTTTTTCGCTTTTCCTTGTCTGCTCATTGAGCTAATATATGTCGTTGGCACAACTAATTCAACCGAGCAAAGGAAATGATGTGGATTCAGGTTCCAGCACTATAATCGAACTGGTCAAAACCGCCCTTCGCGAAGATATCGGCAAAGGTGACCTGACCTCGCTCGCCTGCCTCGAACCAGATCCTGCCAAAGCTCGGATAGTCGCCAAAGCGGATGGTGTCCTCTCGGGCTTAAAGCCTGCTCATCTCACATTTCAAATGATCGACTCGGCCAACAATATAACTTTCCTCAAAAAGGATGGTGAGTCATTCAACCCCGGTGACATCATTGCAGAAATCGACGGCTTCAATCAAACGATGCTTACTTCCGAGCGTGTAGCCCTTAATTTTCTGGGCCACCTCTCAGGCGTCGCAACACATACCGCAAAATTCGTCGATGCAATAAAACGCGCCGGAAGTAAAGCTGCTATCCGCGACACTCGCAAAACTACACCCGGATGGCGCACCCTCGAGAAAGAGGCGGTCGTTCATGGTGGCGGAGAAAATCATCGCCATGGACTTTATGATATGATCCTGATAAAGGAAAACCATATTTGTTCGGCAGGTTCGATTAAAAAAGCTGTCGCCCGCGCCCGCGAATATTTAAACAGTTCCGATTTTCGAATTCAGTTCAAGTCCCAAGCTGATGATATCCTGATCGAAGTTGAAATCACAAACGAGCTTGAACTTCGTGAAGCATTAGCTTCATCGGTTGACATACTACTGCTCGACAACCAAACACCGGAAAGTTTAAAAACGCTTGTCACTCTCAGTCGAGAAATTGATTCATCGGTCAAACTTGAAGCGTCCGGTAATATTACCCTGAACAATGTCGCCTCTGTTGCTACAACCGGCGTTGATTATATCTCGGTCGGTGCGATCACCCATTCATCTGTTGTAACTGATTTTTCAATGCTCTTTGATAAAGCATGAACGAACCAATTCTTAATCCCGAACAACTCGCCGATCAATTATTATTGGTTATCAGACGTCGCCCCAATGATCGCATAGAGTTAGAAAAGCTAAGCAAGAAATTCAACGCCGATCAACCAACAATCAAAACAGCCATACGCCTTTTGATCTCTCTTGGTTACAGGATTAAACTCAAAAAAAGTGAATTGATTTTTCTCTCCGCACCCGATTCCCTTATCGAAACAGAACTCGGTTACAAACTGAAAAGCAAAATCTTTGGACAAAATATTGTCTGTTATAATTCCGTTAAATCAACCAACGACTTAGCCTCTATCCTCGCCGATGACGGTGCCCCCGAAGGTACCCTTATCACCGCCGAACAACAAACCCAAGGACGCGGTCGGCTCGGACGAAGCTGGCACTCACCACCCGGCACAGGCATTTATATGTCACTTATCTTAAGACCAAAAATAAAACCAGAACTCGCGCCAGGTCTTTCCATCATTACCGCCTTAGCCCTTGCTCAAGCCGTCGAAACAGTTTGCCCGGGGGAAATTAAAATCAAGTGGCCCAATGATCTTCTTATAGGGGGACGAAAAGCTGCAGGAATCCTGACCGAGTTATCCGCCGAAAAAGGAAAAACCAATTTCGTTATTGTTGGCATTGGCATAAATGTCAATCAGGGGGTTGGCTCATTCCCCGAAGAAATTCGCGATAGAGCAACATCATTAAGACGAGCCGCCAAACGAAAAGTCGCACGGGTCGAACTTATCAAAGGTTTTCTACATAAGTTTGAAAAACAATATCTTCAGTTTATATCAAAAGGACTCGCCTCGGCTCTGCCTAAAGTCCGAAAGTATTCATCTCTATTGGGACATCCGGTTACCGTGCGAGCAGGTCAGAAAAAGATTAGCGGTATCGCCGAGAGTATTGACCCCCAGGGAAGGCTGCTCATCCGAACCGACAACGACTTAATTCCTGTCTCGGCCGGTGAAGTTACAGTCGAACGTTAGGCAACCTGTTGCGTTTTCTTTTCAGTTAGACTATGTTAGCCCTATGTACAGCGAAAAAATAATGACCCACTTCCATAACCCGTACAATGTCGGTGAGATCGAAAATGCCGATGGTGTCGGACAAGCCGGCAATCCGGAAACCGGCGACCTTATGCGCATGTATATCAACGTCACAGACGGTCGCATAACCGAAGCAAAACATCAGACGTTCGGCAACGCTATCGCTATAGCGGTCAGTTCAATTACATCTATAATGATAACCGGTAAGACGATTGACGAAGCGACTGCGATAACCAAAGAAGATGTCTCCGATGCGTTGGACGGAATTCCAGAAGACAAAATGACCTGCTCCAACATGGCCCCCGATGCAATCGCCGCGGCAGTCTCCGACTACCAAAATAAAAACAGCAAATAACTTTGTAATAAACAATGCCCGAACTTCCAGAAGTTGAAACAGTTGTCCGAGGCCTTCGCGACACAATTGTCGGACTAACAATTGATCGTGTACTCATGAATGCCCCACCCTCTACAACAGAAATATCCTCATCGTTTGGTCAAAAGAGTTTTTCGCAAATTCTAAAAAATCGTTCCGTGCAATCAATCGACCGACGCGGCAAAAATATTCTTATCTCGCTATCGGGAGATATCACCCTCTGGGCGCATCTAAAAATGACCGGACGTTTTCTCTGGCTGCCCGACGACACACCTATTGCAAAGCATGACCTGATGAGCATTACATTTTCGAATAAAAGTTGTAAGCATGTTTTGCGCTTCAATGATTATCGTCGCTTTGGAAGATTGCGTCTTTATCCCAATGACGAACTATGGCAACAGAAAGGTCTCGCCTCGCTCGGACCCGAACCACTTGAAATGCCAGCCGTTGATTTTATTGCGCTCTGCCATCGTCGTCCACGCATGATAAAACCAGCACTCATGGATCAATCGTTTATCGTAGGAGTTGGAAATATATATGCCGATGAATCATTGCACCTTTCGAGGCTTCATCCAGCAAGACCGACAACATCTGTCTCCAAACGAAAACTAATCGAACTACACGGACATATCCAATCATTGTTGAAAAAGGCAATTTCATTGGCTGGAACATCGGTCGATAGCTATCAAGGGGTGAACGGTAAACCAGGCACGTTCCAAAATTACCTGCGAGCTTATGGACGTGAAGGTGAAGATTGTCTTTCATGCGGTCGCACAATGATTCGAATTAAATTAGGTTCTCGTTCGGCCTGTTTATGCCCCCGCTGCCAGAAGGCGTGAATTATCATCTCATATTGATATATTCTTTGAATCCCACATCAATACCATTGGTCGTTTTGATCGCATCGGTCGGGCATATATGCAGGCAGGAATCACAGAGAATGCATTCAGTGGAAAGAACTCGCTTTCCTTCGTGTAAGTAGCTAAGCAATTTGATATCCATCAAACATACGCGTTCACACAAACCACATTCGGTACACTTGCCCATATCAATTTCTTGCTTCATTGGTGAGAATCGCGAAAGCACTTTTTGGAAGACCGGAATTGGGCAGACATACTTACAAAAGGCTCGATTATCTTTAAGCAGAGCTGCCAATATTATTGCCAACGAGTAATAAACGATATTGCCAACAACCAACCATGTTAATTCAGAGGCTTGATGTTCCGCCGGGCTATACCCGGTTTTGTAAACGAGCCAAAATATAACTGCTGTTGCCACCCCAAAGTGAATGTAGCGCCACACACCCCAGCCTTGCCTTCTCCCCTCAGTCGGTTTCTTCCACGGGAAAAGGTCCAGCACCATCATTGTCCAGCAAGCCCAGCTACACCATGCTCGACCGAAAAACATGGGACCAACTATTTTGGCAATGAAATAATGAAGCGTTGCACCATGAAAGACACCAGCTATCAAGTAAAAATAGAAGCCTTCAATTTGCATATTTTCGCGACCAAGAAGCCCCAAAAGCCCTAACATGAACAACCCGACCAATATCTGACTGACTCTTCTTCCCCACTGTTTATATTTTTTTGTCAGGGATTCAGAAAGAAACGAACCAACCCCAACCCCAAAACCGATATACCCAAATATTATATAATACCCCATGTAGCCGGTTGCTATCGCACGCCAGGTCGCAATCCCCAGGAACATACCAAACCAACCAAGGCCAGCAATCACCGCTTTTTTTGTGACTTTGAACTTTATGTCCTTATCAATTCTATTCTCTGACATATCAATCAACCTAAATGCACCATTGTTTTCTTCTTTGTCTCAATGTCTAGTTGATAATTCTAAGGTTTGTTAGTATTTCTCCGCTACAGATATGACAGCAGTGCCCTTGTCTATGTTGCACCCAAAGAATGCTTGTTGCCTACAGGCGTGCGCCTGTATCAACATCAAAATAATGCACTGACGACATATCAAAGTCGAAAGTAATATTCTCGCCCGCGTTATATTTTCGCTCAACGGCAGAAACAACAATTTCTCGTTCCTGAAACTTTAGTCTCACCGTATTGCTATCCCCCATATATTCCGATGCAATCACAACAGCATCGTATGGTCCACCGGTTTCAATTCTAATTTTCTCCGGACGAAGCCCAACAACAAATTTCGTTCGTCTTGTACCAATTGGTGTTTCAACTAGAGGAATTCCAAACGGAACCGTACGACCCTCCAACACCTTAGCGTCCAATAAATTCATGCGGGGATAACCAATAAATCCGGCCACAAAAAGATTCTCAGGGCAATCATACAAATCTTCCGGACTGCCCGTCTGTTCAATAATACCGTTGTTCATTACCGCAATGCGGTCAGCCATCGTTAACGCTTCTGCCTGGTCATGTGTAACATGCACCATTGTGCGACCCAAACGTTTTTGCAACGCCACAATTTCCTGTCGCATCCGATGACGTAACTCTGCATCCAAATTCGAAAGCGGTTCGTCGAGTAAAAATATCGATGGGTCTCGAATTATCGCCCGTCCAAGTGCCACCCGTTGTCGTTGTCCACCCGAGAGTTGTCCCGGCCGGTCGTCGAGACGATCTTCCAACCCAATCATAGCCGCCGTCTCACGTACGAGAGTCTTAATTTTTTCCTTGGGCATCTTCGCTATCTTAAGCGGGAAGGCCAGATTCTTAGCGATAGACATATGCGGATAGAGCGAGTAGTTTTGAAACACGAGTGCGACGTTTCGTTCTCGCGGTGCCAGATGATCGACCCGTCGTCCCCCTATATGAATCTCTCCTTCGTCGGCCGATTCCAGACCTGAGATAATTCGTAACAATGTTGATTTGCCACATCCTGATGGCCCCAGCAATACAAGCAGCTCCCCGTCGGGGAGTTCCAGATTTATTCGTTCAAGCACTTTCGTGCCGTCAAACGATTTGCATATATCTTTTACAAGTAATCCACTCATATTACAAACTAACCGTCACCTGCCCGTTTTCCACTTTAAAACTTCGGCCAGCTTCCTTAAGTTCGTCGGGTGGTTCAAGCGCAGTTGTCAAAAAGACCTGCGAAAAATCGGCAAACGATTTAATCAACGCCGAACATCGATCTTTATCAAGCTCAGCAAAAATTTCATCAAGTAACAAAACCGGATTGCTCCCACGAGCATCTTTAAGTATATCATACACCGCTAATTTGATTGCCAACGCAGCTGTGCGCCACTGCCCCTGCGATCCAAAAATACGTGCTGCCCGTCCACCGATATCAAATTGTATTTCATCCCGATGCGGACCAACCATTGCAGTTTGCATTATCCGTTCGCGCTCATAATTGTCTTCAAGTTTTATCTGAAATACTGCCTCAATTTCATTGACCGATAATAGTTCTTCGTCTATTGAAACCGACGGTTTATAGTTCAGCGAAAACAGTTCTTTGTTCGAAATCATTTTATAATGTTCTGATGCACGTTCTTTCAACTTAAGAAGAAAATCACGACGTGCTTCCATCACTCTTGAACCGGCAGTTATAAGAATTGCATCAAACATCCCACAGTCCATTCGTTGCTTCAGGGCAGAGTTTTTTTGAGCCAGGGCACGACTATAATCTGTTAAATCACTAAGATACTTTCTTGATATCTGCGATATATACATATCAAGAAATACTCGCCTCACTGACGGTGGTCCCGATAGTATGTCGCTGTCCTCCGGTCCCGATGAAACTACACACGAAAAATCGTAAAGATCCGAAGTTTTAGAAGAGACCCCTTCGATTGTAATCTTTTTCTTGGCCTGCCTGGAATATGCCACCGCTACTTTATGTGAACGTGACATTGTATCAATAGTACCCTCCAGCCGATAAACATCATGCCCCTCAAAAATCATATTCCCATCGTTCGCACCCCGTTGGGACCTTCCCAAAGAGAGCATAAAAATTGCTTCAAGCAGGTTTGTTTTTCCGCTGCCGTTGGGACCATATAAAATATTTACTCCCTCCCCTGGCTGCAACTCACCCGATTCTAAATTCCTAAACGAACTTACTTTGAGCTTTTTTATTTTCACTTAAAATCATTCAGAAAAAAATGGCAGATGATTAGTCTGCCATTAAAATCTACTTATTCTTTTTTGTACTATTCGGCCAGTCTGAGTGGCATGAGAAGGCAGAGATAATCTTCACGCGGAACCTGAGTTGAATATACAACACCGGCCGCCACATTCGATGAAAGCTCAAAAATCACTTCTTCACTTTCCATCTTCGCTAAAATCTCCGCTACATAATTAGCATTGTATCCTATCTCCATCGGTTCACCATTAAAATCACAATCAACCGATTCTTTTCCTTCACCACCAACATCAGCGTTATTTGTAGAAAGGGTTAACCCAGCCTTCTTAACACCAAACTTAACCTGGTGCGTCAGACTATTCGACAAAATCGAAACACGTCGCACAGCGCCATTTAAGGCTTCACGCGACACCAGCATCTTCTGGTCTCCACTTGCTGGAATAACCTGCTCAAAATTAGGATATGGCCCCTCTATCAAGCGTGAGGTTAATATCGCCGACCCAAGGTTAAAAATTATATTATTCTCACCAAAAATAATTCCAACCTCTGAATCATTTCCTTCGGTAAACTTAGGAATTAGATTCAATACTTTCGGAGGAATAATCAAATCCTCCGATACTCCCTTGAGTTTCGTATTTTCAACCGACATTCTCGCCAACCGATGACCATCAGTTGCCACCATCTCCATCTTGTCACCCTTAGTCTTCCAAAGAACACCATTGAGAGCAGGACGAGTTTCGTCAGTAGAACAAGCAAATGTCACCTTGCGAATCATATCGACCAAATGAGCGGCCGGGATACGAATCTCTTTCTTTGTATTCACACCCGGAAGCTTCGGGAAATCATCTGCTGAGACCATCGCAATTTTGTAACTGCCATTTGGAATTTTTATTTCAACTCTGGAATTTACTGTCTCAACAGTAACTTCAGATTCGGGCAATTCTTTTATAATTTCAAAAAGGATTCTCGCCGGAAGCGCTGCAGATCCTTTTTTGGCTACCTCACAATCGATTGTACAGGTGATTGAAATATCAAGATCAGTCGCAGATATTTTCAACTTACCTTCAAGTGCCTCGATAAGAATATTAGTTAAAATCGGAAGCGTCGATTTGCTTGGTACAACCTGAAGTATCGATTGGAGAGCATCAGACAATTTAGATTTTAGTAACGTGAACTTCATGTTCAAAAACTCCTGAGTGGATTACCCACATCAAATTCTTAATATTTGTTCTTTTATATAAAAAGGTAATAGTAATAAGTCATGTGCAAATGTTTAAAAGTACAGTTTTGGACCAATTCCCTTCATTCAACTCCTGACAGCAAACTAACTTAGAACAAGCGGACGACGAGAAAGATTTCCACACACAATCCCCAAACCTTCCACTATCCAATCTACTTATCCACCGTTGTTCACTTATATCCATTTATCAATCACTTCTTCACAGAGTTAATAACATACTGTTAATACAATAATGAAGCCGAAATATTGTCAATTGAATCCCGTAAACGAGAATCATTTGAAAGCTTTTTCGATATTAAACTACATGCATGAATTACCGTGCTATGGTCGCGACCACCAAACGCCGTTCCAATAACCTTAAGCGGATTGTCTGTCAACGAGCGCGAGAGATACATAGCAACCTGTCGTGCCAGAGCAATATTTGCAGTCTTTTTCTTAGCCGACATCATGCCTACTTCAATCTGAAAATGGTCAGCAGTCTTTTTCTGGATAGCTTCTATTGTCAAATTCGGCTGCCTTGAGGATACCGTATCCGAGAGAACTTTGCGAGCCATCTCAAGATCAGCCGGGACCTTCTTAAGCGACGCATACGCCAACACCCTAATCAACGAACCTTCCAACTCACGAATATTTGTCGTGACTGTGTCAGCAATAAAGCGAACAACTGACTCCGGTAGAGGTGTCCCTTCCGACTCAAGCTTCTTATATAAAATAGCTGTCCTGTTTTCCAAATCAGGAGCCTGAAGATCAGCCACTAAACCCCACGAAAAACGTGAAAGCAAACGATCTTCAAGACCTCGAATATCTTTAGGCGGACGGTCCGACGACAGAATGATCTGTTTACCGGCATGATACAAAGCATTGAATGTATGGAAAAACTGCTCCTGAGTACCTTCCTTACCGCCAAAGAACTGAATATCATCAATAATCAGAACATCAACATCACGATACAACTTAGTGAAGTCGGTAATCGAACGATCAGAAATAGCATTAATGAAATCCGATGTAAACTTCTCAGAAGTAGCGTAGATCACACGCTTATCAGGAAATTGGTCAAGAATCTGCCAACCGATAGCCTGTACAATATGAGTCTTGCCAAGGCCGGTCCCACCATAAATATATAGCGGGTTATACTTTGTAAGCCCGGGACCTTCCGCAACCGCCATTGAGGCAGCACACGCAAACTGATTAAAATCTCCCACTACCAATGAATCAAATCTGTATCGTTCGTTCAGGTTGTGGTTTTCCGGGCTGCTAACCCGAACTACAGGTGGCACAGCGGTGCGATCTAATTCAAGTTCGGTTTGATCTTCATCAGGTTGGCCGGTGATCACATAAACCAAATCATACCGTTTTCCCAAAACCTCATCAAAAGATTCATTGATTAACTCCCTGAAGTGCGAATCAATCCAATCGGCAACAAATTGATTTGCCACCGCCACTTTAAAAGCACCATCCGTTGTCGGCTCACCCTTAGATGGTTTTAACCATGTAGTGAAAGCCTGTTTCTTGACTCGGCGAGATATGTAGGTGAGGCAATCATTCCATTGAGATGAGTTAGTTACTGGTTCAAACAAGTTGAATCCCCCCAGCTAAATTTATAAACATAATTAACAATCGTAATTCCTGTCACTACAACATAATTAAGTGAACGTTGTGAGCTACCCACAAACTATCCACACACTTATCAACATATTCTATCTGGACAAATGGTTTGCACTGCTCTGCGCTCGTGGATACAATTTGTTTGTGGTAGCATTTACCAACAGAACAATACTGTTTTTGGGCCGAACAAAAACCATGTGAATATTTATTTGAATTATGATCAATCGTCAAGTCGCCCCATCGAATATTATAACCACAGATGAAACCGACTGACCCGCAAAACGTTAGAGCGACACAAAACGAAAACCAAAACGACAACGATCCTAATTTATATATCGTTTATATTTCTCAACAAGGCAATGGTAGAAAAGGTAAGGTGTTAACGGATCATCGTAGTAAGTAAGTGTGGATAACCTGCCAACGAATCGTTATCAAAAACAGACCAATAATGCTTTAGGGGATAAAGTATTTTTCATTCAAGTGTTATGTTTGACGCACACACCCAAAACCAAACATCAAAAACCGAGAACCAACCTTAAAATAGTGTTGCCAAACCTGCTATCTATTACTCAGCTTATGTCCAGACAGCTTACTTTCAGAAAAAACCTTCTCAAGAGCAGCTTGCGCCTTATTATAAGTTGATCTTAAATCACAATTCGGAAGGTGGAAACATTTGCTGGCCCCATCCTGGCACTCATAAATTCTAATTGGCCCCTGGATCGCTTCAATTATGTGAAGCAATGATATATTTGAAGCTTTTCTTGAAAGTTTTAATCCACCCCCATATCCTCGTGTAGAATTAATCAAGCCAGCTCGACTAAGCTCAGAAATAATCTGAGGCAGGTATTTGGGAGGAATCGACTGTTTTTTAGCAATTTCGGCAGCTGTGGTTCGTTCGCTGGTCATATTAGCCAATTCCCACAACGCCCTGATAGCATATTCGCTTTTCTTCGTTATCATAGGTAACAATATAGACCATTAATATAAAAATGAAAGCATAATACTGACCGATATGAAAATATCTTTTAGCCCAACTTATCGCAGTTTTTTTACTTAAATAACGTCTAATCTGTCTCGTTAGACTTAATAGAAAGCTCTTTCTCTCTTGTTTCTGGCACAAAAAACAGCCTCCAGCCAAGAAAAACAATCGCCATGCTAATACAAACATCAGCAATATTAAAGGTCCACCAGCGAGTCAGGCCAATAAATTCGATATCGATAAAATCAACATCTATAAAATCAACAACTCTGCCTAAACGTATCCGGTCTATGAGGTTACCAATAGCACCAGCCAATATCAATGAGAGAGGTAAGCCGATCGAAAACTCATCCCGATGCTTCCAGGTATAATATGCAAGTAATGGCAGCACTATAAGTGTAATGCTGAGATACCATAAAGATGATCCAAAATTGGTTCCCATCGCCCCACCCTCATTGTACACAAGGGTAAACATGAAGAAATCCCCCAGCACCCGCATCGACGGCTCACCAGTCAGGCGCTCAACGGCCCATATTTTTGTCACCTGATCAGCCAATACCATGAAAACAATGATAATTGACGACCAAAGAAGATTATTACGTTTTACGTCGCCCAGGTTTCTTTCCTTCTTCTGCCGATTTGCATTCGATACACATTCGGGCATGGGGTACGGCATTCAAGCGTACAACGCTTATATTATCGCCACAGGCCGAACATTTACCGTAGCTCCCATCTTTAATCCGAGCAAGAGCCTCATCAATATGGTAAATCAGACGGCCTGACTTTGATTTAACATTAAATGCCATCTCTTTTTCCATATTGTCGGTACCCTGATCGGCCATGTGATACGAATGTGACGAAAGATCTCCGGTCGATTCTTTCAATGTCGAACGACCATACTCATTATCAACATGTCCCATCTCGCGAAGCATCTCTTCTCGTTTCTTCAAAAGAGCAGCTTCATACTTTTTCAATTCAGTCTTTCTCACAGGACCTCCGAATCAAATCTTTGCCACCGATATAGCAGCTTTCTCACCATTGATGTTCCATTCGGTACTATCTTCAATTGAACTATCAGACATTATTTCAAGTTTGTCAGCAAGTGTTTCACTGCTAATAAATTCTGAATAGCGTGTGACTGCAATCTTTAACCGCTCGTCTGAAGCCAGTCTGACTATAATACGGTCTGTTACTTCAAAACCTGAACTTTTACGCATATTCTGAACTTTATTTACAACTTCACGAGCAAACCCCTCATCAAGCAAGTCCTCGGTCAACTCAGTTTCAATCGCCACCACCAGCTGACCGTCAGCTTCAACCGCAAAACCATCCTGTTCATCCCGGACAATTTCGACTTCTTCAGTTGTCAATGTCACGCTTGTGCCTGCTTCTACTTCAAGCTCCATCTCTCCCGTAGAAACAAACGCCTTTATTTTCTCAGCTTCCAAACCAGCCAGAATCTGTTGAGCTTTCTTGACATTCTTGCCAAGCTTGGGTCCAGCAGCTCTGAAATTCAACTTTAACACATACTTTACATAGCTGTCCAAATCATCAGCAATCTCAAAATTCTTAATATTCAACTCATCTTTAATAATCGTTTCATAGTCAGCCATGCGATCGGAGGCAATTCCCTCCGGAAGCGCCACCACTAAGCGAGCAAGTGGTTGACGAACTTTTAAATTCTTCCGAGAACGAGCTGCTCGTCCGAGCGATACAATTTTCTCCGTCAATCCCATCACTTCTTCTAACGAACTATCGATCAACGCTTCATCCGCCTTGGGGAATTCAGTCATATGAATCGACAACGGCTGTCCATATTTTTCACGATTCTCACCATGAAGTTCTTTCCAGATCATTTCAGAAACAAACGGCGACACCGGCGCGATCAACGAACAAACCCCGTTGAGCATCCGGTATAATGTCAAATATGCGCGCATCTTCGATGGGTCATCACCCTTCGCCCAGAATCTGCGACGGTTATTGCGCACATACCAGTTCGACACTTCTTCAATCAGGAAATACTGAATCAACCTCGTAGGTCGAGTAACTTCATATCCCTCAAAGAGAGCGGTCACTTCCTTAACGAGCGAGTTGTACTTCGACTCAATCCAAAGATCAAATCGTTCAGGTTCACCCGCCTTTGATTCCAAAAACTGTTCAATCGATTGACCCTCACTATCTGAGCGTGCCAACAGGTCGTCGATGTTACCATAAATCGCAAAGAACGAATAAGTATTACGCAATGTATCATAGAACTTGCGAACAACTTCCGCCAACCCATTAAGATCAAATTTTGTCGGCACCCAGGCGTTCGACCCGGAAATCATATACCATCTGACCGGATCAGCACCATACTTATCAATAGTCTCAAACGGATCGACGACATTACCCTTATGTTTGGACATCTTCTTACCCGCCTTGTCGAGCACAAATTCAAGCACAACAACATTCTTGAACGCCGGCTTATCAAACAGCATTGTCGAAATAGCCAACAACGAATAGAACCACCCACGGGTCTGATCAACCGCCTCAGAAATAAAATCGGCCGGGAATTTCTTCTCGAACAATTCCTTATTCTCAAACGGATAATGCCACTGCGCATACGGCATAGCACCCGAATCAAACCAGACATCGATAAGCTCAGGCACACGACTCATCTCGCTACCACACTCACATTTTAATTTCACATCATCAATCATTGGACGATGCAGATCCAAAGTCTCAGCTTTTCTATGATCGGCTACATCATCACCTACAGATTCTTCTACCAGCTGATCAACCGACCCAACCGCACGTTTCTTTCCGCACGACGAATCATCACAAATCCAAATCGGAAGTGGTGTACCCCAGAATCGTTCTCGCGAAATCGCCCAATCGACATTGTTCTCCAACCAGTTTGCCATTCGTCCGGAACGAATTTCATCCGGCACCCAATTGATAGCATTATTATTTTTTAACAACTGCTCTTTGAACTGAGTCGTTTTGATATACCATGATTGCCGCGCGATATAAATCAACGGCGAATCACAACGCCAGCAGAACGGATAATTATGTTCGTAGATTTCCTTCTTGAACATCTGTTTGGCAATTTTGAGATCCTTGATTATCTCTTTGTCCGCATCCTTGATCCACATCCCGGCATATTTTCCGGTTCCATCTTTGAATCTGCCGTTCGGACCAACCGCCTGCAAAACCGGAAGACTATGTCTCTTCCCTTCTTCATAATCGTCCGCACCATAACCCGGCGCAATATGAACGATTCCCGATCCATCATCGAGCGTTACAAAATCTGCGTTGATAACATAAAACGCCTCGTCCGATTTATCCGTGAACGTATCAAAAAGCGGCCGATATTTTTGTCCAACAAACTCAGAACCTTTTTTCGTTTCGAGTGAAGGAAGAGCTTCGCCAAACAGTTTTTCAACTAACGCTTCGGCGAGCAGAATCTTTTCACCTTCATGCTCAACGATCACATAATCAGCATCCGCTTTCATTGCGAGCGCAGCATTCGAAGGCAACGTCCACGGGGTCGTGGTCCAAACGAGATAAGAAAAATCTCCGTCAGCCGATTTTATCTTTACAAATACCGATGGATCCCGGACTTCCTGATACCCCTGCGCTACTTCATGCGACGACAATCCGGTTCCGCAACGCGGGCAGAACGGCACAGTTCTGTAGCCCTTATAAATCAAATCACGGTCGAAGTAGTTTTTCAAAATCCACCAAACCGACTCGATATAGTCATTTTTGAGCGTCACATACGCATCATCAAGATCAAGCCAGTAGCCGATTCGCTGGGTGATTTTGTCCCACTCGGCCAAATATGTAAAAACAGATTCACGGCATTTCTTATTAAATTCACCAATACCATACTCGGCAACTTTCGCTTTTGATTCCAACCCGAGCTGTTTTTCAACTTCGATTTCGACCGGAAGACCGTGTGTGTCCCATCCTGCTTTGCGATCTACCCTAAAGCCCTGCATAGACTTATAGCGACAAAACAGATCTTTGACTGTTCGCGATATCACATGATGAATCCCCGGCCGACCGTTGGCGGTGGGGGGGCCTTCGTAGAATACAAATTCGGGTCGGTCTTTGGCGGCCTCGTTGGCCTTGTGGAAAACGTCCTGGTCATTCCAGAATTTAAGGATTTTCTCTTCGGCTTTTGGGAGCGAAAAATCTTCTTTTAGTGGGTCAAATCTCATATCAAAATCTCAATTGTGTTCATAATTATCTTCAGCCGCCTAATTTACCCGACAACCCCCAAATTAACAAGTTTTTTCCCCCTCGACGAGGGTCTTTCTCCTTCGGACGGTAGCTAAGGGCAATATTTGACTCTGAAAATTGGCTCAATCCACCGCTGGGCATAAGATAGTATTGCTGAATAAGTATGTAGTCATTTGCTATTTTACTGCTTCGCACCGCTACAAGGCTTGTTATTTTTATTTGGGGATAAGCTTTACGCCGAGAACAGCAAAGAGAAAAGCCGGCATTTATGGGAGCCAAAATGTTAGAGTTTAAGTTCTTCTCTTGTAGGGCAGAACCAATATCCATTCATCGGTTCTGCACTTCTTGGCAGCCCTTATCAATCATAACTCTTGTACCCCACCCGACGCTATCGCTCTGGGTGGGCTTTGACCAAAGAGCACTATTTATTCGCTCATTCCCATCACTATATCTCAAACTTCCATTGTATCGACACCCACATTGCAACCGGCCTACCGTTTTGTAGTGCCGGCTTGAACTTGCATTTCCAAGCAGCCTTTTCCGCAGCCTCGTCAAGATCCTTGTGACCGGATGACTTGTAAGTCATCGTCTCCCAAACT
>JAUVAR010000174.1 GCA_030591625.1 Candidatus Zixiibacteriota bacterium | reverse complement strand
TGAAATTTCTACCGGATGTTCGGTTATAAACGTCGGTTGGATTAATCCCGGTTCTACTTTCATCTCCCAGACAGCATCGATAACTTTTCCTCGGTTATGAAGCTCTTCGCCGTCGATACCGAGTTTCTTCGCCTCAACCTTTGCGGCGTCAAAATCCAAGTCAGTAATATCTACGCCGGTTGCTTCTTTGATTGAGTCGATCATTGAAATCCACTTGAACGGTTTTTCGAAATCGAGTTCATGTTCGTCGAACGGGATTTTATACTTACCGTGAAGTGTGAACACGGCGTGACGTACCAGCTCTTCCATAAGGGCGGCAATGTCTTTATAGTCGGCGAACGCCCAATAAAGTTCGATCATCGAAAATTCGGGATTGTGGAAACGGTCGAGTCCTTCGTTACGGAAATCTTTGCAGAATTCCCAGACCTTATCAAAACCACCAACAATTAAACGCTTTAAGTATAGCTCGTCGGCAATACGCATATACATTTTCATGTCGAGCTTTTCATGATGTGTTTCGAATGGCTTCGCATTGCCCCCACCATAGAGTGGCTGCAGGATCGGTGTTTCAACTTCGAGGAAGTCTTTGTCATTGAGATAGTCTCTGATCGTGCGAATGATTTTTGTGCGCATTCTAAAGACATCGCGCACTTCATGGTTCACAATCAGATCGGCATAACGACGACGATAGCGCATTTCTTTATCGACCAATCCGCTATGTTTATCCGGAAGTGGATGCAGTGATTTACAAAGTAATTCAAATGAGTCAACATGAATCGTGCGTTCACCGGTACGAGTAGTGAAGAGATAACCTTCGCATCCAATGATGTCACCGAGGTCTAAAGTGTTAAAGAGCGTGAAGGCATCTTCACCGACATCATTCTTGCGGACATAAATTTGTATCCGTTCCGTTGTGTCGCGCAGGTCACAGAAAAAGACTTTGCCCATCTTTCTCTTTAGCATGATACGACCGGTCACCCGTATTTTTGTTTCTGCTTCTGAGAGAGTATCGAATGATTCGAGCGCATCTTTGATATAATGCGTCCATTCGAATTTGTACGGGTAGGGATTGATGCCCTCGGCTTGAAGGGCCAGTACTTTTTGTCGTCTCGTACGAATCAGCTCAGCCAGAGGAATCTTAATCTCTGTTTCTGTGTTTGTATCAACTTGATCTTGTTTTTTTTCGTTACTCATTTATATGCCTCATTATATTTATTGTCTGAAAAAAGAGGGGTGCGTCGGCTTACTTGCGAGCCGGTTTAAGCTTTTTCTTGAGTGCTTTCTTAACCGGAGCCGGGACAAGGTCTGTAATGTCACCATGGTTGTTGGCTACATCTTTTACCAGTGACGATGAAAGATAAACCCACGATAGTGCAGGCATCAAGAAAACTGTTTCGACATCACGAGCAAGCTTGCGATTCATAAGAGCCATTTGGAATTCATATTCAAAATCAGAAACAGCTCGCAGTCCACGGATAATCGCCTGAGCATTCAGATCGTCGGCGAGTCGTGCAGTCAGTCCCTCAAACGAAATTACTTTTATACTCTTTGCGTTTTCAAGACGAGCCACCGATTGCTGCATAATATCAACACGCTCCTCTACCGAGAAGAGCGAGTTCTTGTCGCTGTTCATTGCGACTGCCACAATCAGTTGATCGAACAATTGCGAAGCTCTCTCTATTAACGAGAGATGGCCGTTGGTGGGCGGATCAAATGATCCGGGATAGACTGCAATTCGTTTTTTCTTTGTAGCCATTTTCCTGGACTCTTATTGTAAAATAAAATCTCTGTTTACGGTGGAAACATACCGGCCAAGCCGGCCTGTGGCAAGTTATTTGACAGTCAGCCCTAAAGAGATAAGAAATTTCTCGGGAGCAAGTTGAGAGTCAATTTTCTCTCCCAGAAAGCCTGTATTGATACTAGCCCTTGAAACTCCAACGGGAAAATACCGTTTGATCAGGTCGATACCACCTGTGTCAATCAATTCTGAGTTGATAATCAAAGAGGAGAGAGGCAGAGTGATTCCTTGCTCGGCCAGAGCTGCGATACGGAAATTTATCAAAGTCTTTAATTCTATAATCAGATGTTCGAGGTCGGCACTGTTAGTTAGTGAGGTCTTATCTGCCGAAAGTCTTGCGATATCAACAATCTCACGTTTGTAAATGAGACAAATTGTAACGGTTCTGTCCGAGAAATCAGCCAGCGCAAAAAATTCATCCGGTACATGCTCACCAAATGCGATCAATCCGCGACCGAGTGCAACCGCGCGCGATATACAGGTGACATCCTGCTCGCTGTCAAAACCTGTTTGTGCTTTGAGTTCATAAATGAGTGTGCGACGATAAATAAGTCCAAGCTGTCGCTCTCTTGATTTTGAAATCAAACAATCAAATTGGAAGTTGTTTATATCTTCTAAAAGGGAACTCGACATTTCAAACTGGCATCTTGAGCCCAGGTCGAATGAATCATCAGGTTTTAAACGCATGTGACGGACAGTTACTTGCTTGTCGGGAATTGACAGGGTAACATTCAGGTCGGGTGCAAAAGCTATCGATTCTTTCTCCGGGATTTCTGTGGCTTCAAGTTTTACCACTTGTGGACGGACAGAATCGTGTAATACTTCTGCAATGAGAAGTTGATTGTCTGAAATATCTATTCCAACGCTTTTCAGCTCGTTCATCGCTTGACCTTGAGATATGGTTTGATTTTTTCCCAGGTACGTGCTCCTATACCTTTAATATTGGTTATATCTATCGCCTCCTTAAAACGACTATGCTGGCGATAGGCTACAATGCGGTCGGCGTAAACTTTTCCGATTCCAGGAATCAACTCAAGTGAATCAGCCGGGGCAGTGTTAGGGTCGAGCTGAAAAGTACCGGTATAATGTCCGGTGCTCTGGCTTAAGAGAATTGGAAAGGGATCGGGGCTGTTATCAGATGTTGAATATGAACGCACCAACAAAATTGAGCTCGCAATCAGGCAAATAGATGCCAGAGCTAAAAGGAATTTTAGCTGTAGTGATGAGAGTTCAAAAAATTGCTTAAATGATGACATATTCGTAGCTCCTGTCGGAACTCGAATATATAGTGGCTTTGTGAAAAATCAATACCGAAAGGTTGATTCTTCAATCTATTCCTATCTGATGGCCTGCTTCACTGTCGGGAATTGGCACCAATTTTCCAACTTCACCAAGAAGCTGCATGAAATTGGAAGAATCGTTACTTTCCAAAACTGACAGTTCGGCTCTGATCTTCTTATTGTATATGCCAAAGAGTGGCTGAGCCGGCTGATCTGCTTCTGTGGGAGAGGAGTAGCCCAAAAATGGTTCATCATTGTATTCGCGTACAAGTTTGACCGCAAGCTCGAGCGGAAAATCAGAGATTTTGGCTGAGCCGATAAAGACTGCCTCGGAGTTGGCGTTTTTGAGAGCCTCCATGACCGATTCTACCGGGCAGTTCTCTTCCAAGTCATTGCAGATATGCGGGAAATCCAGATATCCCTCACGGGCGAGATCAGATCTGAGAACAATAGAGACATTTTCAAAAATTGAGGCATAACGACGATAGCTTTTCTCAAGTCGCTTGAAATTTTCTCCACCACGAGAATTATCGTTATCGCTGTTTTCTTCGGGAGCTACAAGGTAGCAGTTCATCCGCGTAAATTTGTTGGTCATCCTTAACCTTCTCCGGATTTTGCACTGTCTGGGGACAGGTTTATTTCGGTTTTGTTGTCAGGAGTTTCCTTCCAGATACTGGAAATAAACTAAACAAAAATAGTCGTGCGAGGACAACAAAAAAATCTGCCCGAGAGCAGATTTTTTATAAATTTAATGTAAGGAAAGTGATTTGCTGGTATGCGCCAACTTACCGACCGCTATCGGGCTTTTCTTTGAAGGTACCGGATACTTGCTGCAAAATACGATAACGGGTAGGATTCTGCTCTGCTTCCATTCCCCAGCCGGTCAGAACAACCCCATCAGCATCTGTGACTCGTACAAAAGCATCAGTATGCATTTTCTTTGTGTCTGAGTTCCAGGTGAGATAATCAGTCTCAAGTTGCGAGTCGTCGTCGGAGTCAACAACGACATGACCGAAAATTTGGAACTCTCCTATATTTTCCCAGATAACTCCTGAATCGCCAACGATTGTTGAAGTTACATTTCCGGAAGAATCGAGCAGGTCAATGTTAAGATTATAACCCATCGTTGAATCATTCACCTCAAACTTATGAATAAGGTCGGCGTCAACTTCGGCGGTTACCTGTCCCTGATTGTAGAGGTAAATAGTCGCTTCTCGAACTTCGGTATCGGGGCGATCTGAACTATCGGTTATTTCCTGTTCATTATCACGGCCGAGATCATTGGAGTTGCATCCAGCCAGCGAATATATGAGTAGCCCTGAAAGGGCGAGTTTTAATATCTGTTTTTTCTTCATCATAATAAGTCTCTTATTGTCTCTTACAAAATTGTCGGCGCCTAAGATGGCAAATTGAGCGATTTTGTCAAGGACTCGTTTCAGACTTTTGTACGCCAGCGATTATGAAGCCATATCCATTGGTCGGAATATTGGCGGACAATTGCCTCCAACTCCTTGTTGCACAACGAAGTAAGCTCTGTGGAGTCGGCTTTTTTGTCCCCTGTAGGGTCAAATTTAATAGCTGGTCGAATTATTATGTGATACCCGTTATTAGGCTTCCGAACGCAAGCCATAGGTACTAAAGCTGCTTTTGTGCTCAAACTGATAAGAGACTGGCCCACCGGACTGTTTGACATCCGACCAAACCAGGGGACTCCAACCGAGCGAACTCGCGCTGAATCGGTATCAATTACAACCCCGCACACATGCCCCAACCTGAGCCATTTGATCATGCGACGGGGAGAGTCGGTTGTTCTGAAGACAGTCAATCCGAGTTGTTTTCTAATATTTACAAGAAGCTGGTCGAGCCGTTGGTCGTAAACCTCACGACCTATTAAAGCTGTTTGGTAACCGAGCGACGCAATATATCCAGCCATAAGTTCATAGTTGCCGATATGGCCGGTTACTCCGAAAACTCCATACCCGCGTTGGTGTGCCTCTTTGAGATGTTCTGCCCCCTCACAGGTTATCAGTCCGAGTAGTTCACTTTTGAAATGGTCACGGAACCTGACGACATCGGCTAAGTTTTTTCCAAGATTGATATAGAGATTTCGTCCAAGCAGTTGTCGCTCACGAAATGTCATGCTCTCTCCGTAGGCGAGTTTCAAATGTCGGTTAACCTGGTGCCGGTCCTTACCAATGATATTCCATCCGAGCAAACCAACCACGGCACCAATATAAACAGCCCCCGAACGTGGCAGAAAATTCGATATCGATGTCAGGTTACGAGCGAGCTGATATACAAATGATCTTTTGAATCGCTTGGTTAATTTCATAACAGCACTAAGATTCTGTTATCCACAGGTTGTGTTAGTTCCGGTCGGATAAAGCAAGACGAGCACCAAGTCCTACCAGAATAGATCCGGTAACATATTTTTGGATACGACCGATTAGTGGGTTTCGATTGAGCCATCCAGAGCTTGAGCCGGCCATGAATCCAACGATCCCGTTTATGATAGTGCCGGTGGTGTTGAAAACTGTACCGAGAATCAAGATCTGAAGTGTAACCGAGCCTGCATTGGGGTCGATAAACTGGGGCAGGAACGAAAGAAAAAAGAGGGCTACTTTTGGATTGAGAACGTTGGTTACAACACCTTGATAAAAAATCTTATTCAACCCAGTATTCCTAAGTTCTGTAATATCTGTGTTACTCGAACGATCCATGAGTATTCTCAATCCGAGATAAACGAGATAGGCAGCGCCGGCATATTTGACAATCTGAAAAGCCAAAGCCGAATAAATTATAAGGGCCGAAAGGCCGAGCGCAGCCGCGAGAGTATGCACCAGTCCACCCCCTCCAATCCCAAGTGCTGAAACAAGTCCGGCTGACTCTCCCTGTGAAATTCCACGAGATACGCAGTAGAGCATATCAGGACCGGGTGTAAGATTGAGAGCGATTCCGGCAGCCATAAAAATCAGTATAATATTCAGTTCCAACACAAACCCTGTTTCTAAACAAGTTTTGATTTCAAGATATCATGCAGATGCAACACACCAACCAAGCGTCCCTCTTTGTCAACTGTTGCCACCTGTGTAATTGAGAACTCTTCG
>JAUVAR010000130.1 GCA_030591625.1 Candidatus Zixiibacteriota bacterium | reverse complement strand
CTGAAACTGTACAGGCATAAAACACTCCTGCGTAACCATCACTGTCAGTATCTACGCCCGGGTTATCATAAATCCATTCTGCCCAGGTAGCATTTCGACCGAGTGAATCAAAATGAACACCTTTATAGTATTCAGTTGGATTATCGGGGAGATTATTAATATTATTTGGATCAGTATGGAAATATTCTCCGGCTACATAAGCGAATGATAGCGGGAGGGTTTGTCCTGGTTCGATATCAAACGGTCCAAAAGAAAGCAGATATCGTGTATCTAAACCTTGAGCCATCAGGAGTGCGCGGTCAGGGGGGGGTTGCAGGAAGATCGAATCGAAAGCTGGCCTGTCAGCAGTAGTTACTTGATCGTAATCAAATTCTCCATTGCCTAAGAAAGCATACTTATTGCGATCACCTTCCGGTGTACCCAAACCACCGGTGCTTAAGTCACGGAAATGTTCAAAAGTTTGTGGGCCAAAGTCGAGAGCGGCATTCTGATTGCCAATCCACCAGTTAAATGACACTTCGAGCGAGTCTTTGGGTGCACGTACAATTCTGACACCTGTAATATGTGGTACTTCTGTACCCGGTAAACCATAATCGAAATCACCATCATTGTCAGCGATCCAGGCTAAATTGACAACATCTTTATCCGGGCATTTGGAAGGAAGATAATCTGCCTTTATACTGTCAAGGAACCCACAGATATCATCTTGAGCGCCGGTTTGATTGATTTCTGCATGAACATCTGCATCAACATATATTCCAAGGAAAACACGTTTCAACCTTTGTTGTCCAATGTTTTTGATCTGATAATCAAAAAGCACAAAATCATCCGCATAGGAATATGACCATGCAAACGACCTTTGAGTTATCTCTATCCATAGTGGCGTATGTGCGTGGTCGTCAATGACATCATTTGAAAGGCCCGGGACTCCGGCAGTAAATGTATCTGTATAAACAGCAATATAGTCTTGTTCTGAAATCGCATCTACAAATTCCGGTTTGGATGGGTCAATTGTTGAGCGCCAGATTGTTTTACCAAACTCACCTTCTTGCGGATGGAAATCCGACACACCACCTCGCCATCCGTCCTGACCAACCGAGACAAGGGTGTCACGTCCAATGACTGCTCCGATCCAGAATGCGGCTCCATATAAGTAGCGTGTGTTTGAGCCTTTGGGGTACTCCATTGCAACTACCCGCTCACCTGTGAAACAATCCTGACTACCGGAAGCCGAGTAATCGACTCCAAGAGTTCCATTGTTACTCACGCCGAATTCAAGCTTACCAATATTGTGAGTTGCAATGCAATAATGGGGTGCTGCTGATGCAATGTAATCATTGTCGCGCTGGTCACCATCACTATTAGAAGTTCTTGCCTGAAGCGTACTTATAAATCCACAGGCGATAATTGCTATAAGTGCTAATGACAGAGTGCGGAAATATCTTTTATTCATACAAACCCTCCGGTCATGATATTTTTCGTAAGCACAACACTATTGAAGAAGACGGTTGATGTCAAGTTTTTGTCTAAAAGAATGAGCATTTTGGACACTCTGAAGTGATAATTATCTCAAATATGACAAATATTCAGAATATTTTAATCAAGGTAGAGCAGGTAGGAAATATCGATTATAAGAAAGTTTCAGAGTTAGTCAGAAATGAATAACAAAAACAGGGGTGGAGCCGCACTGTGTGGCCATACCACCCCTGACAAAAAGCGTATCAATTATTGAGGTTTATCAAAAGTTCCTTCGGGGATAGTGACATTTATCTCGAATTTTTCAAAATTAACTCCGAGAACTTTTCGGCCCTCAAGGAACCGATCCATCCCAACAGGAATCTTCATTCCGGCAACATCAAGAAATTCTGTATAAATTTCTTCAACGTTGCCACTTCCGGTAGGAGTTTCATCCTCAAAGTATTTTGCTACCAGCTCACCGTTACTCTTTTTAACAGCGAGTCGGCAAGTCATTGTGCCATTACCGTCAACAATGGAAATATATTCAACCGGTGTGTCACCAACTGAACCAGAGCCATTGTACACTGTTTGATACTCAGGCTCACCGGCTGTCATAAACAGGTGAACAATGTTTTTGAACTTGTTGACTTCATCTTTAGTCAATTCTTCTTCACTCTTGGCAACTATTTGGCCTGTTTGCTGATCGGTTTTCCAACCACCCGCAGATGTGTGAATATCGTACATCTTGCCGGCCGGTGTAATATAGGCCTGATAACGGTTGTCGGGAAATTCGGTATATTCCTCAAATGCTAGAGGGAAGGGACCGTTTGGAGTGATAATAGAAACTGTTCCTGTACCAGAAGTTGTTTTAATAGATTTAAATTTATCTAATCCACCGTGAGCTGTGATTGTTTTTGCAAATAACTCTTTGCCCATAGCAAGTGTCTCAGCATTTATAACCAGCTCTGGTTTATCTTCGGCCGATGGAATTGTTATATCAACCTCAGTCGCTACACCAAACCCGAGATCACCAAGTGGCGAATCAAATTCTGTTGTGTTACCGGTTACAAAGAGACAGAGTTTATCCGGACGGAGTCTTGCTTTGGCGGCGGCAACAACATCGTCGGATGTAACCTTCTCAATCTTTTCTTTGAGCAATTGCAGATGATTTTCTGGTAAGCCGTAGAAATCATACGACATGATCCGATTGACAACTTCAGATTTAGTGTCAAATTTGAAAACAAATGAATTGAGGTAACTGTCTTTTGCTTTTGAAAGTTCTACATCTGAAGGAGGATCGGTCTGCATCGATCTAATCACTTTGATCATCTCACGAATCGCCTTGGCAGTCGTTTCTGATTTGGTCGCTGTGTAATTCCTGAATACTCCCGGATATGAAATGTTGGCAGTGTAAACACCGTAGGTCGCATAGGCGAGCCCTTCTTTTGAACGGATAGTATTAAACATCCGGTTGCCAAAACCACCACCAAGAATACTGTTCATTATGATTGTTGCAGCGTAGTCTTCATCTCCGACCCGGCCACCAATATGTCCCATTAATATTTTGGATTGATTGATGTCAGTTTTGTCAGCATAGCGTACTTCGGAGCGATATTGGTAATCGACTTCCGGAAGGGGAGGGACTTCAACAGAATTTATTTTCCAGTCACCGAAGTGAGCTTTGATCAGTTTGACGATATCATCTTTCTTGAAATCACCCCAGATAGCCATCTGTACATTCTGTGGGGCACAATAGGCGCTATGGAATTGAACAAGGTCTTCGCGGGTGATATTATTGATCGTTTTATATTCGGTATAGCGTGAAAAAACGGAGTTGTCGCCATAGATCATTTTGGCGAATTCACGATTGCCGATTTGATCGGGGTCATCATTTCGACGAGATATCCCAGCCTTTTCCTGCACTTTAGCAAGTTCGATTTTATCTTCGTCGAAAGTTGGGTTGCGAAGAATTTGAGCCAGGATTTCTATACCTGTGGCAGAGAAATCGGACAAAGATGAAACAGATGCACCACACGATGTAAAGCTACCATAAGTTTCAACCGAGGCGCCCACACCTTCGAGAAGTTCATCAAGTTCGTCGCCGGTCCATTTAGTGGTACCACCGGTTCGCATCGTTTGTCCAAGGATAGAAACCAATCCAACTTTGTCGGCAGGTTCAAGATAGTCACCGCCATTGATGCGTACAGAAATATTGAAAGTTGGCAGTTTATTGTCTTCTACTAAATAAAGTCTGATGCCATTATCGAGAGTTATTTTTTCGATTACAGGCATTTTCAGTTTATTTACTGCCGGATATTTAATTTTTGAAATATCCTGAGCTATTGCTCCTGTGCACAGGAGAGAGGCAGTAAAAAATACTGCTAATAAAATTGTAATATACTTTTTCATCTTAGTTACCTTCCTCAGAACTTTCTGTGTTCTCAAGCATAACTACAGTACGATTTGTATTATTGAAATAAAGGTTGGCAACACGTTTAATATCTTCCGGTGTTACTGCATTGATTTTGTCCAATTCCTTGAACATATTCCGCCAATCACCTGTGAATGTTTGGTAGCCAGCCAGTTGCATTGCCATGCCGACGTTGGACCCAAGTCCGCGGATGAAGCTTGACAATGTGCGAGCTTTTATTTGATCAACTTCTTCCGAAGTAAGCATTTCAGATTGCAGTTGTTTTATTCCTGCAAGAATTTCAACTTCACACTCTTCATTAGTATGACCTTGAGAAGGAACTGCAAGTGCTATTGCAGTAGATGGGTACTTGCCCCCAAAGAAACCTGCCGTTGCCATTACCTGAACGGCGATTTTCTTTTCTTTTACCAATCGTTTGTTTAATATCGATGTGCGTCCCTGACCGAGATAGTCAAGCATCGCACTGATAGCCGGTAAGTCTGAATGATTCTGATCGGGGATATGCCAGCCACAGAGGAAGATTGGCTGTGACTTGTCGTCGATCACCATGCGCCGTTCGCCAAGCTGTTTTGGTTCGACGGTTGCGATCCTGTCGGGAGCTGGACGATATGCTATCCGTCCCCAATATTCTTCGGCCATCTTGAATATCTTCTTAGGCTTAACATCGCCGGTAATACAGATAACCAGATTTGACGGACTATAATATTTATCAAAGAAAGCTTTTGCTTCATCACGAGAATAATACTGAATATCAGACATGTGTCCGATACCTGGATTTCTGTATGGATGAGATTTGAATGCGAGTGCTTTGAATTCCTCAATGAGTTTCCCGAAGGGAGAAGACTCGGTACGCATACGACGTTCTTCGGCAACAACATCACGTTCTTTGTACATTTCACGGAGTACCGGGTTTAAGAATCGTTCCGATTCCAAAGCCATCCAAAGTTCAACTTTGTTTGAGGGGAGCGAATAGAAATAGATTGTCATATCATCGCCGGTACCGGCGTTGAGTCCCACACCACCTTCACGGTCGATCAGTTGACCAAATGCGTTAGGTACAACAAGCTCGAAAGAAGCTTCGCGAGCAGCTTCATATTGTTCTTCGAGCGTTGCTAATAGAGCAGTATCTGTTTGCGCACCTTTGGTGCGTTCAGAACGAAGGGCCATAAAGAGTGAATCTTCGATGGCGATAAGTTCAAGCTCTTTGTCGATATCGGTTGTCCCTAAAGTGGTGGTACCTTTGAATGCCATATGTTCGAACATATGGGCAATTCCGGTATAGCCTTTGGGATCATCAACCGAGCCTACATTCGCCCATGTTACAAACGATGCAACCGGGGCGTCATGGTTTTCCATAACAATAATTTTGAGACCGTTGTCGAGAGTCCGCTCAGAAATCTGCTTTTCCAGTTCGCCAAAATCGAAAGCATTGACCGAAACTGAAATCAACAGAAATAAGCAGACTGTCAGAACGCCGCCCTGAATGAATCTACGCATATCTTTTACTCCTGTAAGTATATATTTAAGATAATTGATGCCAATAAGTTACCGATATCAAGCTCTGTCAAGCTAATCATAGTGCTTTTCTTGTCAGTAGGGCTCATTGCATCTTAATGCAGACAAAATAAGGCTGGTATTGAATATTTTGGAAGAAAACATATCTCGGCCTGTATTGGGGGGGAAGACGAACTCAAAACTTTAGGAGACAAAGATGAAAACGACACTATCAAAGATGATTCAACTGGTGCTGGTTGTTTTTCTGATCGTTCCGGTAATTGGTGTAGCAGCACCGACAGGAACAATTGAAGGAATAGTAACTGATGATGCTACCGGACTCCCGGTTTCAGAAGCTTGGGTCGGTATTGTCGGGACCAATTTGGGAGCCGAAACAAACTCGACCGGATATTTTATTATCAAAGATGTTCCGGTTGGGCAGTTTGAAATCGTAATCAGTCATCCCGACATTAAATCACTGACAATCAGTGGTAGTCATACAGTAGCGGTTGTATCCGGGAAGAAAACTAAAATATCATTGAATTGTAAAACTGAAAACCGAGATTCATTAAGATTAAATGTGCTTGGAAACGATTACAAGCCCCAGGAATCTGAAAAGAAAGATGATAAAAAAGTTAAGGGTTCAAAAGGAACATATAATGCACCAGCTGTGAGGTATCAATCAATCATGGTTCCAAAACCAATTGATAATAAGATTAAAGGTTATCGATCAGAATTGCATTCGAGTTCTAATGAACGTCCACAAATAGTAGAAAATGATTATTTCAACAGGCCTCATGATATGTTCTTTCAAAACTATGGAACCAACGGTTTTGTAAATACTAATCGTGATCGTTTCTCAACTTTTGCAATAGACGTCGATGATGCTTCCTATCTGATAGCCAAAAGTTATCTCGACCGTGGAATGATGCCACCTGTAGATGCAATTCGTGTTGAAGAGTTTGTTAATCATTTTGACTATGGCTACAACCCGCCCTCGCACGACAAATTTAGAATCTTTACAGAGTTGTTCTTGTCGCCCGATGACAACCGAAGCGCATTGTTGAAGGTAGGCATCAAAGGACGTGAGCAAACAAAGGGAGAACGTAAGCCCTTGAGTATTACCTTTGTCGTTGATATTTCAGGTTCGATGCGACAGGATAATCGTATCGAAATGGTAAGACGCTCGTTACGTACTGCGGTAAGTCAGCTAAAGAAAGGTGACAAGGTAGCAATCATAGCATACAATAATAGTGCTACAGTAAGATTACAGCCAGTTTCTATCTCGCGCAAAGGTGAGATAATGCGAGCAATCAACGCACTTAGCCCTATCGGTTCTACGAATGCCGAAGCGGGGCTTTGTCTTGGTTACGAGATAGCAAACCGACAATACAGTAAGACAAGAACTAATGTTGTTATCCTGCTTAGTGATGGTGTCGCCAATGTTGGTAGCACAACTGCCGGTGGAATAATGGATGATATACAGAGAGCAGTGAAACGTGGCATCAGACTTAATGCTTATGGTTATGGAATGGGCAATTACAACGACGTTTTACTCGAACAGTTAGCTGCAAAAGGTGATGGTCGTTATTCGTATATCAATGAGATGGATGAGATCGAAAGACAGTTCGCTTCTAACTTTGCGAGCAAGATGGCAATGCTGGCTCGTGATGTAAAGATTCAGGTTGAGTTTGATCCTAAGGTAGTGCGTTCGTATAGACTGATTGGATACGAAAACAGAGCTGTGGCCGATCACAGGTTCCGTGACAAGAATCAAGATGGCGGCGAGGTTG
>JAUVAR010000224.1 GCA_030591625.1 Candidatus Zixiibacteriota bacterium | reverse complement strand
ATTGGAGAAAACCAACAGATCGTTTTCACCGAATGGATGGGTCGTTCGCCACAAGATGTCGAAGACCAAATTACATATCCCCTGACAGTTTCATTGCTCGGCATTCCCGGCGTTAAAACTATTCGTAGTTATTCCTACTTCGGTTTCTCCTCTGTGTATGTGATTTTCAAAGATGATGTTGAGTTTTATTGGTCACGTTCTCGTCTGCTCGAAAAACTAAACTCCCTCCCACCCGGTACTCTCCCCAAAGGAATCAGCCCAACTCTTGGTCCCGACGCAACAGCCCTCGGACAAGTTTTCTGGTACACACTTGAAGGACAGGACGAAGATGGTAATGCAACCGGTGGTTGGGACCTTCACGAATTACGATCTATTCAGGACTGGACAGTTAGATATGCCCTGCAGTCTGCCGATGGAGTTTCCGAAGTTTCATCAATTGGCGGATTTGTGCAGGAATACCAAATCGATGTCAATCCGGAAGCGATGCGCGCCTACGGAGTAAAACTCGACGAAGTGTTCAAAGCTGTTCGTATGTCGAATGTTGATGTCGGCGCACGAACAATTGAAATCAACAAGGTAGAATATGTTATTCGCGGACTCGGACTTATTGAAAGTCTCGAGGACATCGAAAACACAGTTATCAAACAATCAGGTAACGTACCTACTAGAATTGTTGATGTCGCAAATGTCACCCTTGGACCTGCGATGCGACGTGGCGCCCTCGACAAGGGAGGGGCCGAAGTTGTAGGTGGCGTTGTTGTTGTACGCTTTGGGGAAAACCCCCTTGCGGCGATCAAAAATATTAAAGAAAAAATCGCAGAGATATCTCCCGGTCTTCCTCGTAAAATACTCGCCGATGGACGAACCTCACAGGTCAACATTGTGCCATTCTATGATCGCACTAGTTTGATTTATGAAACACTGGGGACTCTCAACACTGCCCTCGTTGATGAAATTCTCGTAACGATCATCGTTGTCATTATTATGGTCATGCATCTACGCAGTTCTATTTTAATCTCAGGCTTATTGCCACTCACTGTGTTGATGGTCTTTATCGCTATGAAAATGTTCAATGTCGATGCCAACGTTGTTGCCCTCTCGGGGATTGCGATTGCTATCGGCACCATTGTTGACATGGGGATAGTTATATGCGAGAACATACTGAAACATTTAGACGCGGCACATCCCGATGAGAACAAACGGGATGTTATATTCAATGCGACCAAAGAAGTCGGCTCGGCAGTACTGACCGCGATTGCAACAACAGTTGTTTCATTCCTTCCGGTTTTCACCATGGAAGCAGCCGAAGGTAAATTGTTCAAACCTCTCGCATACACGAAAACATTCGCACTTGTAGCATCCGTTATTGTCGCTCTTACAATCATCCCGCCACTCGCACATTTATTGTTCACCAAAGGACGTGAATCTGTAAAGAGCCGTAATTTCTGGCCGGCCGGACTTCTTATTGCAGGCTTTGGATCATTCTTCTGGACACTCTGGTGGACAGGTCTTGGATTGATCGCACTTGCTTTATTCCTCTTTGCAAAAAGATTCCTGCCTACACGAGTCAAAAGCAACCTTCCAACGATTATCAATTATTCTGTCGTTGTCATTGTAGGAATAGTTCTGTCGTCACACTGGATGCCATTGGGTGTGGGACGTGGCGAACTATTGAATTTCATCTTTGTTGCATTACTACTTGGCATAATACTTTTATTCTTCCGAATGTTTATTCGCGTTTATGAACCTGTTCTACGCTGGTGTTTAGATCACAAACGAATATTTTTGTCAATGGCCGCTCTTCTTGTACTAACAGGTGCAACAATCTGGCTGGGGTTTGATCGAATCTTTGGATTCATGCCGACATGGGCAAAATCGACAACACCTGTTGTAAAGTTGTCACATACTTTCCCGGGGCTTGGCAAAGAATTTATGCCAGACCTCGACGAGGGCTCATTCCTTTATATGCCTACAACTATGCCGCACGCTTCAATTGGAGAGGCACTCGAAGTGTTACAACTCCAGGACAGAGCGTTCGCGGCTATTCCAGAAGTTGAGTCGGCCGTCGGTAAACTTGGCCGTGCAGATTCACCTCTTGATCCCGCACCGATATCAATGATTGAAACAGTCATCAATTACAAGCCTGAATTTATCGTCGATAAAGATGGCTGGCCGATTAAATTCCGTTATGACGACGACACCGAAAAATTCGCTTACGATGAGTTTGGTGAACTAATTCCCGACAACGATGGTCGTCCATTCAGAAATTGGCGTGAACATATCAGGAGCCCCAAAGATATTTGGAAGGAAATCGTCAAGGCCGGCAAACTTATCGGAACTACATCGGCACCGATGCTACAACCTATCGCGGCACGAATTGTCATGTTGCAGTCAGGGATGCGCGCACCGCTTGGTGTAAAAGTCAAAGGTCCCGACCTTGAGACGATTGAAAAAGTCGGACTACAAATCGAAAAATTCCTCAAGGAAGTTGGATCAGTCGAACCGAGTGCAGTTATCGCCGATCGTATCGTTGGTAAACCGTATCTCGAAATTGATATCGACCGTGAAGCTATCGCACGTTACGGAATTCATATCCGTCAGGTCCAGGATATCATTGAAGTTGCGGTTGGAGGCAAACAATTAACAACAACTGTTGAAGGGCGTGAACGTTACCCGGTGCGTGTCCGCTATCAACGCGAACTTCGTTCAACGATTGAAGAGCTTGGACATATTTTAATTCCGGCTCCGAACGGCGTACAGATTCCATTGATTGAACTTGCCACCATTAATTTTGTACGCGGACCTATGGTTATTAAAGCAGAAGACACATTCCTTATTGGTTATGTGATCTTTGACAAGCGACCTGAATACGCCGAAGTCGATGTAGTCGAAGATGCAAAAGCATATTTGGAATCAAAGATTGAGTCTGGTGAGCTCGTTATACCTGACGGTGTGTCATATACATTTGCAGGCAGTTATGAAAATCAGATTCGTTCGGAAAAACGATTGATGCTGGTGCTGCCATTAGCACTCGTTGCGATCTTCTTGATTCTATATTTTCAGTTCAAGGAAGTATCAACTTCATTGCTCGTTTTCTCCGGTATCTTTGTCGCCTGGTCGGGCGGGTTCATTATGCTCTGGCTATATGGTCAGGATTGGTTCATGAACTTCTCGATGTTCGGTGCTGACATGCGAACGTTGTTCGGGATACAACCGTACAATCTGTCGGTCGCAGTTTGGGTCGGATTCCTGGCGCTCTTTGGAATCGCAACTGACGACGGTGTCATTATATGTACATACTTAAAGCAAGTATTCAAACGTGATAAACCTTCAACAGTTCAAGCGATTCGTGAGGCGACAGTTGAAGCGGGCAAACGACGTATCCGTCCGGCGCTGATGACTGTTGCGACTACGATCCTTGCGTTGATTCCGGTGTTGACATCCTCGGGTCGTGGCGCAGATATAATGATACCAATGGCTATACCATCGTTTGGGGGTATGACTGTTGTGCTTGTTACAGTTTTCTTAGTCCCGACATTGTACTGTGCAATTGCGGAGTTCAGATTGAAAAGAGCAAAGTAGGTCAGGAGGCCTGTCCTCCTGACGATTGTTCTCGAACATTTATCTTCTGTTCATTTTCGTTGTCATGCATGCAACCCTTACAAATATCTTTGTAGTGCTGAATTATTAACCATTGTTCGGTTCAGTACTATCTGAAAGCCCTTAGCGCTTATAGATGGCTTAGGCCATACACAAACATCGCTCAATGCAGCACTGCCTGAGTCACTAATGGCGTAGCATGCCACCCGACGCCAAGAAAATCCAAAATTGCATCCCCCCCAATGGCGGGCGCAGCCGCCCTACATGAGAAGAATCGCCAAGACTGCAGGAGTCTTGGCCTACAAGAGGAAGAAAAGCTGCAATCCGAAGGGGGAAAAGCCGTCAATGACGGTTGATCTATCTGGTTAACTGGCATATATTTGGCATATAAATAGCACCCCCATGCCTAAAGATATGTGGGGACAAACCGATAACTTCTGTATGGATCAAGATTATCTCATTCAGGATATCAAGAAGGCTGAGACTGATCAGCAGGCACGCAAAGTACTCAATTATAAAGAGCGTAAACCGCTTTGGAGAGAGTACGCCGAAACTGCAGGAATCGCTCTGATTGCCGCTGTTTTTCTACGCGTCTTTGTTGTCTCTGCATACCGTGTGAACTCTGCCTCGATGGAAAATACTCTCATGACCGGCGATTACATTTTTGTAAATAAGCTCGCCTACGAGTACGGCTCCGGTCCGAAGATTGATGATATCATCGTCTTCAAGTATCCGAATAATCCAAAGAAGGATTATATCAAGCGTATTGTTGCAGGCCCGGGACAGACTGTTCAGGTTGCCGACAAACTGCTTTATATCGATGGTGAAGTTGCAAAGATTCCTGCTGGCATGATAAATATCGACCAACGAATAATTCCCGGCGATCTGTCGTTCCGTGACAATTTCGGCCCGTATGAAGTACCGGCCGGAAGTTATTTTGTCATAGGCGACAACCGTGACGATAGTCGCGACAGCCGTTTTTGGGGAAGTGTCCCCGAGGATAATATTCGTGGCAAAGCGGTCTTTGTCTATTGGTCGTGGCAGCCGGATGCCGAAGCTCCCGAATGGGGTTTTCCATACGTCATTGATGCGATTCTATGGGTGGGACATTTCGTAGTGAATGCTCCTTCGCATATAAGATGGGATCGCCTCGGTCTTGCGATCTAAATGCCGTTTTCATTATACCTTCAT
>JAUVAR010000051.1 GCA_030591625.1 Candidatus Zixiibacteriota bacterium | reverse complement strand
TACCCTGTTTTTCTGGTTTCTGGATACAGCGTCCGGAAGGGACATAATATTTGGCAGTTGTTAATTTCAATGCAGATGATTGGTCAGAAGAAATTTGGAATATCTGTTGAACAAGACCTTTACCATAAGTGGTAGTACCCATAATGATACCTCGATCCCAGTCCTGGAGTGCTCCTGCAACAATTTCTGATGCCGAGGCAGTACCGGCGTCAACCAAGACGATAACAGGTTTGTCCATTGGGAAGAGAGGTGGGCGTTCTGAAATATAATGTCTCTCTGAGGAGGCATCACGGCCACGCGTATAAACAACTTCACGACCTTCTCTTAAAAATAGCTCAGCTACTTCTTTTGCCTGATCCAATAGTCCGCCACCGTTGGAACGAAGGTCAAAGATAAGTCCTTCAACATCTTTTTCATTCATTTTACTGATAGCTTCACGTAATTCATGAGAGGTTTCTTCGGCAAATCGTGATAGGCGAATATAGCCAATATTTGATTCTGGAACGATACCGGCATAGTTAACTGACTTAAGCTCGATTACAGCTCGTTCAACTTCAAACTCCATCACTTCGGCTAAACCATTACGTTTGATGCCAAGGACAACAGAAGTACCGGCAAGACCACGCATCAGCTTTGAAGCGTCCGATGATGACATTCCACTGGTTGATTCGCCGTCAATCTCCATTACTATATCACCGGCGCGAAGACCTTTCTTGTATGCAGGCGTGCCTTCAATCGGTGCAATAATAACAATATGATCATCACGGGCATCAATCTGCATTCCAAGACCAGAGTATTTACCGTGAGTTGATTCCATCAAGGCATCGTAGGAGCGTTTTTCCATCAGGACAGAATAACGGTCCAAATCGGAAAGCATTCCGACTATCCCTGATTTTACAAGATCCTCAACATCAATTTCTTCCATATATGAGTTGCGGACATTAAAGGCAGTCTGAGTAAGTTTTCTGACATTTTTTAAGAACGTATCTCGGGTTTGGCGAGGAGCTACGGTCTCATCTGGTTTTGTTTCACCAACATTTATATGGACTGTATCTCCAGCAAATGTTTCCGCCCAGATTATATTGCTTTCTTCAGCATTTGTGAATTGAGATGCATCACCGGGACCTGCAAACCAAATCAAACCAAGTGCAAATATTGTAATACCGAATAATTGTGCGGAATAGCGAACCATTGATACCTCCAAAATATGATTATCTGTACTAATTTATTGCTCATTTACTTGCTGTCAAGCAGATGGGCGGGTAAAATAGTGTATCTTCTTACTATATAGTACCTTTTAAAGCGCTTCACAGTTTCAAAAAGTTACTATTTTAGTCGGCAGATTCTGTAAAATCCTCTATCAATTATACGTACGAATCTGTATTCTGTTATATATCAGTAACATTTTTCGTGCCCATTCATTGTAATAATAGTGAAAAGCAACATTTTGCAGAAACGGATATAGCGTATTTTCAATCGTTTAACAAGATCGGCAGACTCAAACTGGTTCGGGGTTCTGCTCAATTTGATCTGTCCCGGGCTTGGGCATATGTTTTGGAAAGAGTATGCCTTCGGGCTATTTGTCTTTATTGTGATGTTTTTAGCCTCAGTGCTATATCTGCTCTCTTTTGTGGTTACAATACCTGGATTAGTGATAACAGTCCTTTTGGGGCTTCCTATGGTTTTCTACATCTTTTCATTTCTTGATCTTAAGAGAGCGATGCAAAAAAAGAGAGGAAAGCTTAAGCCGACCCAAAGAGCTGTAACTATTGTATTGATAGTTGGTTTTTTATATCAAATTCTGGCACCCTCGGCTCCCATCAACTTTTTTATCCGAAATTATCCTGAGCCATTTGTGATGGAAGATAACCGGCTGTCTCCGTTTCTCCGGAAGGGGGATTTGCTGAGGGCGAGTCGTTTGGCTTATCGAGTTGATTTTATTCCTTTGGGACGGCCCCTTATGTACAATCTCCCAACCTATTTTGAAATTGTGCGGTTCAAGGATACGCTTGACGTAAAACGGGTAGGTATGGTCGTTGGGTTACCCGGTGATTATATTGAAGTAGCTGATGGAGAACTTGTGGTAAATGGATTGCAAAAATATAAGTCAACTGCTGTGTCAGACCAATTAGGTGGCTATTGGGAATTGACTGAAGTGGGCGAGTACTCTATCTTGATTGCAATTACAAGTCTGGGCAGGGTGGAGAAAATGTATCAGACTAAACTTAGTGATTTAATTGGTAAAGTGGGACCTTTGTATTAATGGCCATAGACAATATTATTTTTGACCTTGATGGTACTCTGATCGACTCCTCCGATGGTGTTGTTGAAGCTGTCAACTATTCGCTTGAAATGATGGGCGAACCTCTTCAGGCTCCGGAAGTGATCAAGAAGTATATCGGATTTCCTTTAGAGTATATGTATCCTGATTTTAGTAATGCAAATATTGACGAACTCAAAAAACACTTTCAGGTCAAGGCAGCCGAATCGGTTGAACGATCAACAACGGCCCTTCCGGGAGTTGATGCAGTCTTAAAGCAGTTACAAGAAAAAGGCTACAAGATGGGGATTGGGACAACGAAGATCAAAATACATGTTGACCGTATTTTGAATAAGCTCGGTTGGAATGATTACTTCATTGCGGCAACGGGTGGTGATGAAGTTGAAAATGTTAAGCCGGCTCCGGATGTATTCCAACTCACATTGAAGAGAATGAATGCTGATGCCGAGGCAAGTATTGTCGTGGGTGATACAATCAACGACGTTAAAGCTGCGAAAGCTGTTCCTATGTGGGTAATAACTGTGCCGTCACCATACGGAGCTATTGGCGAAAATAGTGTGGAGCCTCATTTCAGTATTGATTCTATAAGTGATTTACCCGGTTTGATTACGACGTTGAATAAGGCGTGGTAATGTCATTAGACCAATTATTCATTCACAGTTTCGAGACAAAGCTTGGACTTATAAGAACAGCATCCACGAACACGCATCTTGTTTATGTAGCATTTCCGGACATTACCGAGTCTGAATTTCAGAAATCTATGCAGAAGTTATTCAAGCCGACTGAATGTGAGAATGGTGGCAAAATTAACAGTCTGGCAGCCGAACAGATCAAAGCATACTGCAACAATGAACTCAAAGCATTCGACTTACCACTTCATTTTACTGGGACAGAATTTCAACAGAATGTTTTGCGTCAAGTTGCTAAAATCAAGTACGGTCAAACGATCACTTATGGTGAAATTGCTGTGCAATTAGAAAAACCTAAAGCCTCTCAAGCTGTTGGCAGTGCTGTGGGCAGGAATTATATCCCAATTGTCATCCCCTGTCATCGGGTGCTTGCATCGAACGGGATAGGTGGTTTTTCGGGTGGACTTCAAATGAAAAGAAAATTACTTAGTATCGAAAACAGTCTTCAGGAATTTGACATGTCATAGTATATCATGTCATGATTTGACAGGTCATGATATGACTGTCACAATTGCTATAATTAGGAGAAGATATGGATCCGAGAATTAAACGACTCGCAAAATTGTTGATTGGGTATTCACTTGAACTTAAGAAAGGCCAGCTAATAAAGATACAGGGGGAGTATGCATCTTACCCGCTTATCAAAGCTGCATACGATGAAGCTATCAAAGTTGGAGCATTTCCTTATGTCGAATTATTGCTTCCTGAAACCAGAGAAACTCTAATGAAGAATGGTTCGGATGCTCAGCTTAAGTTCGTTTCTCCATTGACCAACCTGGAAGTAAATAAGTTGGATGCAATGCTTTCGATTTGGGGGACGGATAACAAGTGCACGATGGCCGGTGTTGATCCAAAGCGGATGTCATTGGCTCAGTCGGCCCGCAAGAAATATATGATGAAATTCTTTAAGCGTGTAGGTGACGGGAGTCTGTCCTGGGTGGGCACACAGTTTCCAACTGCTGCCGATGCACAGGATGCCGAGATGTCGCTTAGTGAATACGAAGATTTTGTCTTTGGAGCTGGTCATTTGAATTCGTCTGATCCGGAAAAGTATTGGAAGAAGATAAAAAAAGAGCAGACAAGAATTGCTCGTATCCTAAACAAATTCAAAGAGCTGCATATAACATGTCCGGGTACAGATCTAAAAATGAATGTAAAAGGTCGTAAGTGGATTAGTTGTCATGGAACTGAGAACTTCCCTGATGGAGAAATATTCACAGGTCCAATCGAAAACTCAGTAGAAGGTGTCGTTTCTTTCTCATATCCGGGCTTTTACAATGGTAAATCTGTTGAAGGTGTGAAGTTGGAATTCAAGGCGGGCAAAGTTGTTAAGTCTACTGCCGAACGAAACGAGAAATTCTTAAAGACGATGCTTGATATTGATCCTGGTGCCAAACGGATCGGTGAGTTTGCTATTGGAACGAACTACCAGATTAAGCAATTCACTCGTAACACCTTGTTTGATGAAAAGATTGGTGGGACTTTCCACATGGCGTTGGGTGCTTCAATTCCTGAATCAGGGGGAGTTAACAAGTCAGCTATTCATTGGGATATGGTTAATGAGATGAAAGATGGCGGTGAAATTAAAGCCGACGGTAAGATTATTTATCGTAAAGGGAAATTCCTGATATAGAAATCTCTAAAAAAATTAAATGGCCCGGAAGAATAATCTTGCGGGCCATTTTTTATGTCTATTCATTTATAAAATATCAGGGTGATTCTGGTGCGGGGCCACTTAGGAAAAGGTAAGAGATCAAAAAGTTAATATCTGACATATCAACACCGCCACTTTTGTCACAATCTGCAGATTGAAGGGTTGGAGGGATGTAAGACAGCATGAAAAGATAGCTTATGAGCATAGTCAAATCACCAATATCGAGTACCTCATCGTTGGATGCATCAACATCACAGCGTAAAACAAACTTGGTGCTAAATTGTCCGGGAACAATCATTGGACCATATGACATAACATCTGATTGCAGCGACGCTTCATAGGTAGAGACAACACTTGATGTAATTTCATTCGTCAAACCGCCATAGGCAGAACGATTAGGCTTTAGGACTAGCTTCAGAATTTCACCATCACCCGGAGTGAGCAAAGCAGAACCACCAAGTAATTCAATTGTATATTTTTCGTTACTTTGATCGATGCTCAAATATGAGATGTTTTCAAAGTTAGTAGTACGTTCACCAAGTATTACCGAGTCGAGTGCCAGAGCAAATGGTGAGTCGGGAAGATCAAATGGTATGATAACTCTGTTGAGAGATTGTGAGTTTTTCAAATAGACTGACAATTCAGATGACTTGCCGGCGTAAGAAGAATCAGATTCAAAATAAAGGGTGTCACCCATTGCAGCTACATAGTTTGGTTTGGAAGTTGTAATATCACCATAGGACGTTGTTACCGTCAGGGTGACGGAATAGGAACCTGGGAGATTGTAAATGTGATTTGGGTTTTCTTCGGTAGATGAATCACCGTCACCAAAGTCCCATTGCCAATTAGTTGGATTTAAAGATGAGCTGCTTGTGAACTGAACCGTAACAGGCGCTTCGCCAAGAGTTACATCTGCTGAAAAATCTGCTCCCCATGAAAGAGCTGCATCAAGATCAATAATACCCCAGCCATAATCATTACCTGGATTTCCAGATCGAGAGGCTGTTTCCATCAGTGCTTGACGTATTAAAGCGGGCGGGAAAGATGGACGGGCTTCAACCAAAAGGCATACCGCTCCGGCAATTAGTGGAGTAGAAAGAGAAGTTCCGTTGGCAGCAGTATAAATGCCGTCTCCTGTTGCTGAGGCAGCATAAGTACCGACACCCTGAGCACATACTTCCGGTTTAATACGACCATCGTAGGTTGGGCCTCGTGACGAGAAGCTGGCGATAGTACCAGTGGCATTAACAGCACCAACCGATAAAATATTGAAGGCATCAGCCGGAGGGGACAGGCTCATTGCACCCGGTCCGGCGTTACCCATTGAATTGCACATTACGATTCCAAGACCGTCGGTCGTATTGGCAGCTAACGTGATCGTCGCAAACGCACCATTGTACATGCTGTCATCCGGGTACCAGTCGGTGTATCCGAGAGAAGTGGTAATAACATCTGTACCAATGGAGTCGGCAAATTCAAGGGCAGCAATCCAGTTATCTTCTTCAACCGGTGTTTCTGATCTTAGGTCTTCTGTTTTACATAGAATGAAATTTGCTTCATAAGCAGGACCGTACATCTTGTTATCCTGCTGACCACCAGAAACTGACCATATCAATGTTCCATGATTCCATTGTGAGCTGACATCGCCTGCTTCGTTGGCTGTGTTTTCATCATTGAAGATAAAATCATACTCTGCAAGCACTCGTCCGTTAGCCCAATGCTCGGTAAATGTTTCGTGGCTTTTTCTAAAGCCGGTATCCATGATTGTCAGTGTCACCCCTTTGCCGGTGTAACCTTTGGCATGAACCGGAAGGACATTGATCTGTTTAAGTTGACCGAGAGCCTGACCATAACTAAGTGCATCGGGGGAGAGTGCTCCAGGAATACCATCACGAGTTGCATCGAACTCTTCGACTTCAATTTTTGCAAAGGTGGCGATAGGTTGAATTCGTGCTACAAAAGGAAGAGACGCGGCTTCATCTAATTTGTCAGCAGGTATAAGAAAACTTGCGGCATTGAGCCATCTCGATGATCGTCTGTGTTTGGCACCTAAATCTTTAATCTGTTCTATATATGAAGTAGCAACCGGAAAATCGGCAAACACAGGATGGTCGAGTCCAACTTTGGCTCGTCGTGCTAACGCTTTTTCAGTCAGTTGAACAGATGCAGCGGCGGTTTGCATTGAACGACTATCCGTAAAACCTTTATCTGTAAAAAACATCCAAACTCTTTGTGATGAACCATCCCGTTCGTTTAAGAATGACGCTGCCTTATCACTTAGAGGCTTAGCATCTTTGGAAATAATTAACGGTTCGTCCGCGAGGTTTTTAAGACTTGCAGCCGGAGCTAATGAAAATGAAAATAGTAAAACAATGTATGTGAGGGAAAGGGCGTGGTGTTTGAACCTAAACGACTTCATTTTGTTTCCTTTCGCAGGTCGCGAATTTGGTGAGTAAAATCAGGACTCACTTAATTTAACATCATTCTATAATCTGTCAATCGACAAGTTGAATGTTACCAACATGTATGGGAAAACTCCCACACTTTAGAACGTTCAAATTCAATATTCGTTCAAACGATAAAAGCGAAACCTCTTTTTCGTGTATTTAACTTGTTTCCAACCAACGAGATAGCGTCCCGAGTTATTTCCCCTTGAAAATAACAGTCGTGGCATACTGTCTGCTTAAAGTATATCGGCATCAGTAGAATAAATATCACTCAAAGTCAATTGAGTGATCAAAATTCGGTAGCTGATGCTAAATAGTAATGTACCATATAAGATTAGATAGGTGTTGAATATGAGAAAACTAAAATCCAACAGTGGCGTTACGATGATCGAACTATTGATCGTAGCAGTTATTATAGGGGTTGTATCGTCAATGGCAGTACCAAGATTTCAAATCGGTATGGAACGGATGAGATTGAAAACTGCTGCTAAAGATGTAAATTCGATAATCCGCCTGGCCAGATCGTATGCTGTATCAGATAAACAGCAATATGGTGTGTTCATAGATATTGATAATATGATGGTAGTAATGTATCAAGACAGAAATGATCCGTCAGCTAATGTTTTTGATGAGAGCGACTCAGTATTTGTTCTTGATACTTTACCGACAGAATTCACCTGGGCTGATACAGATTGCGAAAACAACGTTATTTCGTTCCGCCCCAACGGTTCAGCCAATTTTGTGGGTGGTGGTAATATATATCTGATGGGGCAAACAGAAAAAGTTATAGCGATTTCTCAGAACAACGTACTGGCATCAACTGGCCGGGTACAATTCCAGACCTATATTTACTGATCCTGAGAATACAGGTCTATCCATTCAAGGGTCTCTTCGAAAGAAGGGACCCTTGTTGCGTTTCAACGACTTAGCGATTTCCTTACATTTTTATAAAGAGAGTGGCTTTTTGCTCCGACAATAAGAAGAGCACCAACGGATTGGTGTTTGCTGACCAATAACTTAATTAGAATGGTTAAGTAATTGGTTTATAGCTCTAAATTGAAAGTCCGGTTTGCCGATACAGTAATATGAACAAAGTCTCATAAGGTAGATCAGAAACTTGTACTCGAATTATAAAAAGGTAACCAATGTTTCCGTTAGGTAAAAGCAAGTCCACAGTCGGGCTCGACATTGGGGCGAGTTCCGTTAAACTGGTTAAGCTGGATCATTCCAAGAATGGCTATTCCGTATCTGCTATTGGTGTACGCGAACTTCCTCCGGAAGCTATCGTTGCCGATGAGATTAACGATCGGGAAGCTGTAATCTTCAATATCCAGTCATTAATTGATCAGACCGACCCCAAAATCAGGGATGTTGTCGTTTCTATTTCCGGACACAGCGTTATTACAGATAAATTTACGATTGACAAAAAGAATGGTCCGGAAGCGGAACAAGCTATTCTTTTTGAAACTGAGCAAAGAGCTCCGTTTGATGTTGATGATGTCAGTCTTGATTATCACGTAATTAAGTCGGATGATGAAACAAACAAAATGGATGTTCTTCTGGTTGCTGCCCGTAAGGAGTATCTTCGCACATATCTCGATCTTATCGAAGATTGTGGCCTCAGGCCAGTTGTTGTAGATAACGATTCTATGGCAATCTTAAATGCTTACGAAGGCAACTATGATGTTGATCCTTCACGAGTAACAGCACTTGTGAATATTGGACATGATGTTACTAATATAACATATATAGTAGATGGTCTCTACTCGGCTACTCGCGACGTTTCTGCGGGAACTCGTGAGATCTATAATGCTATTCAGAAAGAATTCCGTCTCAACCCAGAGTTGACTTCCAAGGCTCTTAAGGGTGAGATGAATGACTCGATTGATCCCGATATGTTTAAAGCGACTATTATTTCTGCCAGTGATGAATTGGTATCCGGAGTCGAACTTGCTTTTTCATATTTCAAATCGCAAAGTAAAATTGAGAGTCTCGACTGGTTAGTATTATCCGGTGGTGGAGCGTTGATACCGTTTCTGCCCGAATACTTACAGTCAAAGCTCAATATCCCGCTGGAATTGGCTAATCCGCTCAGGAATGTCGATTACGATCCAGAACTGTTTCAGTACTTGCAGCCAGAGAAAATTGCTCCGCTGCTAACTGTTGCCGTCGGGCTGGCAATGCGGAAGGCAAGGTAGCTATAATGATAGAGATAAATTTACTCCCTAAAGGTTACCTCAAAGGTGGATCTAATTTTTCAATTGGAGTGGCAGGTAAATATGTTGTCGCCGGAGGCGTAGGTCTCTGTCTGATTCTTTGTGCCATAACTTTCTATCAAATGGGACAAGTTTCAGAACTTGAAGAAAATATCGCCAAAGCGAATCGTCGGGCCGAGACATTGCGCCAGGATATTCGCATGGTTGATGCTCTTACAGAAGTTAAGGGTAAAATAACCCAGCGCATGACTACTGTAGAAAGACTTGATCGCCATCGTTCGGCATGGGTAAGGATATTAGAAGATCTCGCCTCAAACGTGCCTGAATTTGTTTGGTTAGGGCAGGTCTCTGAAACTGGTGGCAGTACATCTGCTGCAGATACAACTGCCTCAAGTATCGAAATTGCAAACGTTAGACCTGTTCAGGTACAGGGCTATTCATTTACACTTAATGCTCTGGCCGCATTCATGATTAAGATGATGCGTTCAGATTACTTTGATAGTGTCGAACTGGTTTCGGCTACAGAAGTATCATTCGATAAGGATGGTCGGATTATACGTTCAAAGGACCGAAATTCGAAGAACCAAAGAGCTTATGATTTTACACTTTCTTGCAATGTTCATTATCTCTCGGATGAAGAACTTCGCAATATGATTGCTGCGGTATCTGATGATACTAAAACCGGTAAAAATTCCCACCGGAAGTTAAACTAGGGAAGAGGCAGATATGGACCTAAAAGATTCAAAAACACAGAAAATAGCGATCGCCGTACTGGCAGTATTTATTGTTGTCTATTTTTGGTATTCTCGTGTCTATGCCAACTACAATAATCAGATTGAAGTTAAGGCACAGGAATTCGAAACGATTACAACCAACTTGCGCAACGTCGAGATGAAAGCAAAGTCTCTTGATGCTCTCAGGTTGGAATACACCGATCTGCTCACTCGCTATAATAAAATAGAAGCACTATTGCCGGAAGCAAAACAGGTTCCATCATTACTTGTGCAGATGCATACCGCATCTTCACTTACGGGAACCAAAATAACAAAAGTTGAACCGGTTCCGGTGAGCGATAAAGACTTTTACCGTATAGCATCATTTAAGTTGGAAATGTCTGGTACGTATCATGACTTTGGAAAATTCATCAGCTATGTAGCAAATTTCCCGTTCATAGCCAATGTCGATAAATTTGAATTGAAAGAAGTTGATAATACAGTTTCCAGAACCCTGGATGACTCCGAAAAACCGCAAGTTGAAGTTGGTCGTCGTAAAGAAACGATGTACGCAACTTTTGTACTCTCAACATACTTTGTAAAGGAAGATGAGCGCTTAGACGATATAACGCTCTAGGAGAAATGAATATTATGACACGTTCTTGTATTATATTTCTTTCTGTCCTGCTTTTTGTTGGGGGCAGTCTGCTAGCCGGAAATGTAACCGATGTAGAAGTTGCTTACGAAGATGGAACTACTGTAGCATACATTCATGTCAATGAACCTGCACGGTTTATTCATCAGACTGAAGTTCCTAAAGATGGTCGGCCGTTCCGCGTGATTGTTGATATCATTGCAGGTGACCACAAGCTTCCGTCGAAAGAATTTAAAGGCATTCCTAAATGTATAGTAAGTGGTATCAGGACAAGCCAATACTCGGTAAAACCGGAGAAGATGGTTCGTATCGTTTTCGATATGACAAAGTCACCACTTTATACAATTAAGAGAGACCCGAAGGGTGTGAAACTGACATTTGCTGATAAGTCAGTAAAATCGTTTGCACGTTGGATTGGGTCAGAATCTGTAACTAAAAAGAATTCCGTTAAAATTAAAACAGTTACAGCTCCAAAAAAGAAAATAGCTGCTGTTAGTAAAAATGCAAAACAGACAAACGATAAAATTGCTTCTGATAAACTTGCATCATTGCAGCCTAAGAAGACTGCAGTCACAAAGAAGAAGAGTGCACCAGTTGTTAAAAAGCCGAAACAAGTTCAAAAGACTTTTGCACCGGTATTTGATGATTCCGAATTCTCATTGAACCCTCCTGGCATGTCAGGTTCTCCTAAGAAATCAACTCCAGTTGTTGCCAAGGCTGCACCTAAGAAGGTAACTCCTAAGAAATCAATTCCAGTTGTTGCCAAGGCTACATCTAAGAAGGTAACTCCTAAGAAGACTACTCCAGTTGTTGCCAAAGCTACACCTAAGAAAGTAACTCCGAAGAAATCAACTCCAGTTGTTGCTAAGGCTACATCAAAGAAGGTAACTCCGAAGAAATCAACTCCAGTTGTTG
>JAUVAR010000017.1 GCA_030591625.1 Candidatus Zixiibacteriota bacterium | reverse complement strand
TGGATATATAGGAATGCCACATATCTTTGGAGCAACAAATTACCTTGAAGAATGGCTCGCTCCGGTTCTTGCGGGACCGCATCAGGCCGCGGCAACTCATGCTCTAAGTTCTGGACCGGGTTCTGCTTCGATGGAGTGGATGCTGATGGGATTTTCGGTTGGATTGGTCCTCGTGTCGATCTACCTGGCATATTATTTATATAATAAGAATTTGAATGCGACAACCAAGCTGCGTGAGAAACTCAGTGGCGTTCACAAGTTACTTTTGAATAAATATTGGGTCGATGAGGCATACGGTGCTATGATTATCAGACCGCTTATTTATGGATCGGTATTCTTATGGAAATTTGTTGATGTTGTTATTATAGATGGACTTGTTAACGGACTGGCCAGAGTTGCCGGTGATGCATCAGACCTGTTGCGTTATACGCAGTCAGGAAGAGTTAGAAACTACGCGACAATATTCCTCACCGGTGTGGTGGCGATTGTTGCTTACTTTATATTCGGATAGGGCATGGAACAGATAATTCTGCCATTATTAATATTTATCCCGTTGGTGGGAGTGGTTATTATCGCTCTCTTACCTGAGAAGCTTGCAGATACGATCAAAGGTGTAAGCCTGATAGTTTCGTTTATTACAATGCTTCTTTCGTTTGCAGTTTACTACTGGTTTGACCCGGTTGCATCGGGAATGCAGTTTGAAGTCAATCACACATGGATTGCAGAGTTTGGAATAAATCTTCATTTGGGGATTGATGGAATTTCTCTGTTGCTGATTGTGCTGACCACGATATTGACCGTAATCTGTGTGCTTTCTTCATGGCAATCGGTTGTAAAATCTGTTCGTGGTTTTTTCCTGTTGATGTTACTTTTAGAAGTTGGAATGATCGGCGTGTTCTGTTCGCTTGATTTGTTCCTGTTCTATGTTTTCTGGGAAGTAATGCTTGTTCCTATGTATTTCCTCATTGGTGTGTGGGGAGGACCTAAGAAAATGTATGCAGCGATTAAATTTGTGCTGTTCACAATGTTCGGCTCACTTTTGATGCTTGTTGCGCTTTTGTATCTATATTTTGAATATTATGCTTTTGCGGGCGAATATACATTTGATTTGTTGCAGATGATGAAAATGCCGATAGCCGGTCAGGTTCAAATGTGGTTGTTTGGTGCGTTTGCTTTGGCTTTTGCAATTAAAGTTCCACTATGGCCGTTCCATACATGGCTTCCCGACGCACACGTCCAGGCACCAACAGCAGGATCTGTAATACTTGCCGGTGTGCTGCTTAAGATGGGTACTTACGGTTTCCTGAGGATTTGTTTACCACTATTTCCTGAAGCAGCGATTGCTTATACGCCATATATTGCGACTCTTGCCGTGATTGCAATCATCTATGGTGCGCTTGTTTCGATGGTACAGAAAGATATAAAATCGCTTGTTGCATACTCGTCGGTTTCGCACATGGGATTTGTCATGCTTGGGATGTTTGCTCTTAATTTGAATGGCCTTGAAGGTTCTGTTCTGCAAATGATCAATCATGGGATTTCGACCGGTGCATTATTCTTGTTGGTTGGAATGATTTACGAACGACGACACACTCGTATGATTGCTGATTTTGGCGGACTGGCTAAAGTGATGCCGGTCTTTTCGACCATCTTCATGATTGTGACGCTTTCTTCAATTGGTCTTCCATTAACTAACGGGTTTGTCGGAGAATTTTTGATCTTACTTGGTGCTTTTAAATCATTACAGGTTTGGGCAATTTTTGCTGCGAGTGGTGTTATTTTGGCTGCATGTTATATGCTGTGGATGTATCAACGAGTTGTGTTTGGTAATGTTGATAATCCTGAGAATGCAAAATTATTAGATTTATCGCCTCGTGAAAAATTAATCATGTTTCCACTTGTTGCGTTAATCTTCTGGATTGGTATTTATCCCAAACCGTTGTTGGATCGTATTGAACCAGCTGTTAAAGATATTTTAAAATATGTAGAAATTGCAAAGACAGAATCTGAATTTGAAAAAAGTTATGAATTCGTGTACCGGGATACGACTTCTTATGAATTATTAGTAACAAAGGAAGAAATTCATGAGTGACGTGACTATCTATACGAAAGTTGGCTGTCCTTACTGTGCAGCTGCCAAGAAACATTATACCGAGCAAGGTGTGACATATTCAGAAATTGATATTCACAGTATGCCTGGTGCAATTGATAAAGTAAAAGAACTATCCGACGGAAATCCGATGGTGCCAATTATTGTCGAAGACGGCAAGGTGACTGTTGGTTTCGGCGGTGGCTGAGGAATTTAACAAAAGCGACGGTCGTCGCTAAGAACAAAGTATGACAGATTACGTATCAGCATTATCGATCGATTTCAGCCTTATCTACCCGGAGATTGCTCTCCTGGTGGCGGCGTCGATCATTCTTATGACATCATTCATTCGTCCTGTCGCACGGTATGCTCCGGCGATTGCAGGCACAGGTATGCTTGTCTCATTGTTCTTTGCTATTGAACAGTGGGGGAATGCTAAAGCTGGTTTTGCCGGGATGATTACATGTGATAACTTCGGAACGATGTTCAAAATTATATTCATCGTTGCTGCCGGTTTGACTCTCTTGATGGCTATAAGATATTTTAAGGCTAAGGGAACTGAGCGACCGGAATTTTATGCGCTGCTCATGATGTCTGTGATGGGCATGATGGTTATGGCCAACACGACAGATTTGATTGTAATGTTCCTCGGTTTGGAAATAATGTCTTTGCCATTGTATATCATGGCCGGGATGCATCGTCGTTCTCTTGAGTCCAACGAAGCAGGTATAAAGTATTTCGTTATGGGTGCGTTTGCATCGGCCTTTCTGTTGATGGGAATCGCCTTTATATTTGGTGCTGCCGAAACTACAAATTTACGTCGGATTGTGACTGACTTTGGATATATCGTAAGTCATTTTGGTGTTTATTTATATACTGGTATCGCACTGACTCTTGTTGGTTTTGCGTTTAAGATTGCTGCTGTGCCATTTCATTCGTGGGTACCTGATGTTTATCAGGGTGCACCGACTCCGGTGACTGCATTTTTCTCGGTTGCACCTAAGGCTGCCGGATTTGCGGCTATGCTTCGTATCTTCTTGTTTGGATTTACGGAAGTTGCAATTCTACCAGAGTTGTTCTGGGTCCTCGCGGTATTGACAATGACCGTTGGCAACGTGTTGGCATTGCGTCAGGATAATATAAAGCGGATGCTGGCCTACTCGTCGATTTCTCATGCCGGTTATATTTTGATGGCGTTGGTAGTTGGTGGCAATGAAGCTATATCGGCCGCTATATTCTATCTCTGTGGTTATACACTCTTTAATCTTGGTGCTTTTGCCGTGATCTCCCATCTTGAGACTCGGCGTGGAGCTCGCTCTGATTTTTCGGAGTTGGTTGGTCTGTCACGATCCAATCCATATCTTGCGGCAGTCTTGGCTCTGTTCATGTTTGCTTTGTCTGGTTTCCCACCAACAGTTGGATTCTTGGGTAAATTCTATCTCTTTTCTGCTGCGGTACGGGCCGGACTAATTTCACTTGCTGTAATTGGTGTGATGAATTCATTCCTTTCTGTTTATTATTATCTGAGAGTTGTCAAAACATGCTATTTTGATACTGAAGAGGGGCAAGCACTTGAAGCGGTACCGTTTGGAGCTACAACGTTTGTACTTCTTGTCATCACTGTACTGGGGACACTTGGTCTTGGATTTTTCCCCGGACCATTACTGGAATACTCCAAAGCTGCAATATTCGCATTTCTTTAAAGTCTAATCTGTAATTTATAGATTAATATAAAAGAGGCCGGTCAAACCGGCCTCTTTTTTTGTATGCTCATTCGATCAGGATCAGACTATTGACATAAAAACAAATTCGTATAAGTGATAAAGAGTCGGTCGATTATCTTGGTAAGATCCCCGATATCAACGACGCCATCACCGTTGACATCTGCCTCTGCTTCGCAGCAAAGTTCTGGGAAGGATATAAAGAGATAGTTGATCATCTCGGTCAGGTCACCAATATCTACAATATCATCAGGGTCACAGTTTATGTTACCTGTTCTTCCAATACAACAACCAGTGTTTGATGTGAACTGAATTGCTGAGCCGTTGGTTGGTTGATGAGTGGGATCACCACCAGAATTGAAATATTCGAGGGCGAAGCATCCGGTTTCCTGAATTCCAACCAGGGCAGATAGATCAAGACCTGTAGATTCAATATCCTGATACTGGAATTTGATGATGCCTTCGTCGGTAAGAATTATTTCGAAATCTGCGGCTGTTCCCGAAGAATTGAAATTGGCCACACGGTGCCATTCAATAACGAGAGTATCATTGCCTGGGCTTCTGTACAGATAGATGCCGGCTGCTGGGTCGAACCCGACATCAATAATCAGATCGGCATAGAAGGGAGCAATGAACGTTGTAAATGGGGCACCGGGTATTCCAAAACCTGAGTAGTAGCCGTTTACATTTACATCTGTGGCAGTAAACGAAAGGGCTCCATTTACAGCGATTGAGATTGTGTTGTAATCAATTCCATAGAACCTAAAATCAAAACCTATTTCATGTGGTCCGGTGCTTCCGTCGTCGAGTGGGGCACCGGCCAGAGTATTAAAAAACTCAGCGTTGGGGAGCTTAACACCTAAGTCTTTAGCCGAAATCCATGAGTAGGAAGGACCTTCAGGATCACTTGTTGACTCTGCATTATAGGAGTCATCGGCACACGGTACATCAACAAAGACAGGGAAGTATGTGAGTGAATCGAGTGATTGACCAGTAGTTGACCAATATATCTCAAGTATTCCTTTATACTTCGTGGAGGTTGCTTCAAGAAGTGTGGCATCAATGGTGATTTCTACAAGTGTTGAATCAGACGGCGCAATTGTGCCGGTTGATGGTGTTGCAAGGAGCCAGTCGGGCATAGCAATTTTTGCTAAAGAGTCATTTCCGATTACAGAAAAATCAAGTGCTTCACTCGCTGAGCGATTAAGCAGCCATATTTCTTTGGTTCCAGTTTCAATAACTGACAGGCTGGTATCGAAGAAGAGTGGCGAAGTGTAGAGTGAAGGTGGAGGAGAGACAGCTGCAATTGCGGCAGCAAGATCGGGACGCGGTCCAATGTGAAGAGCTGTATTGCCTAACTGAGGTGAGCCTGTCGAGGTCAAAAGGTCTCTTATCATATCTGAAGTCAGGTATGTGCCATAGTTAGCTTTATAGTAGCCCTGAAGGCAAGCTGCTGCGCCTGTTATGATCGGGGAAGCTGACGATGTCCCAGAGAAGCTTGAAGTATAGAACTGATTCTCGTCACCGCCTGGTGCGAATAATCCACCGTAACCAGTTGTGTAAACACCGGAACCATAGCCCTGAACATTCACACGTTCACCATAGCACGAGAAACCATGTTTTATTCTATCTTGAGATGATGCTGCGGGGTAACCTGCACCGACAACGATAGCATGTGAGTTTCTATAGGTAGTGTCGAAAATCTGTCCGTAAATCCCAACATCGTCATAATTTTCGCCACCATTACCGGCAGCTTCAATAACTGTAATGCCATTGGCCCAGGCGTACTGGATTGCGTCGTAGTTTGACTGCCAGTATTCCATCATGACATATCCGACTTGATCGGATCTCGACTCGAAGTCATAATGCGGACCGGGGGCATGAAGCTCGATAAGAATCAGGTCACCTGGTTGAAGATTTTCAGTCGCCAGGAAAAGAGCTTCGGCAGTAGAAATACCACCAATTGAGACCATGCCGATATCTGCACCCGGACAGATACCTGTCACCCCATAACCATTGTCGCCACCGATCATCTCACCAATAACGGCAGTGCCATGATCTCTCCAGCTTTGATCATCAATAACGTTGGGAGTAATAATACCACCAAGAGCTTTTTCTAGGTCTTCGTGGGTTGTCATCCAGTTACCTTCGATATCGATTATCTTAACGCCGGAACCATCACCGCCGGGAAGAGTATTGGCATAATCGGCGTCAACACCTGCCGGAGCTGCTTCACGGTAATCTTGATTTGGTTGAAAGTCAGCTGTTGGCGGTTCGATATCTCCAGCCGGTTCAGGGGCTGGTTCGAAATAGGCGATCTCAACAATGTCGAGACTGTTTAGCTGATTTATAATAGTTTCTGCTTCGGAATGGTTTTGGACATCGATGCTGTAGTAACCATTCATGTCGGCCAATGCCTGACCTGAGGATGCTTGCAGCATTTCACGTTTATTGTCAAACTCTCGTTCCGAGACAGACATAATAAGACGATTCATTCTACCCGATAGATATGGAGTCAGAATCGAGGAGGCATCGTCTGTTCTTTCACCTGCAACCGAAACTAATTGATCATTGTAAAGACGAACTTTTGAGGCATCCCTGAATTTAACAACAACACGAGCGATAGTTGTCGCTTGACTGATTTGAACTTGAGCTGGTTTGACCGCTTCGGCTCGTGGAGTTAACAGACGTTCTCCGACCAGAGTTGTCTGATTCCGAGCTTCAGCCGAACTGGTGAAGACCAAGGTTGTCATTAGAATTGTAAAAAACACAGAGATAGGCATCCGCCGGTTTCTCGATTGCATATTTCCTCCAAGTAAACTATCAAAATGCAGTAAATAAATAGCATCGGTCTGAGCAGTCCGAAGCTGTATGTCACTACAATATAGTCTGTTCTTCTGTTTTGTCAATCAGAGACAATTAATAGGAGAGCAAATTGATTGCCCGAATCGGGACTCGGATTATCCAAGACGCATTTTGCCGTTTATCTGAGGAACTTTGATTGGATACTTGCCGGTAAAGCAACCATGACAGAATGTTGTATCGGGAAGTGATGGCATCGCAAGCATACCTTCAACCGATAGATATCTGAGTGAATCGACTTCAAGATATTTTTCAATTTTAGTAACAGACTGGTTAGCCGCGATTAATTCTTTTCTGGTTGGCATATCGATACCGAAAAAGCATGGAGATATGATAGGTGGTGAGGAGACCCTGAAATGAATCTCTTTGGCACCTGCTTCACGGATCATTTTGATTATCTTCTTGGAGGTCGTTCCTCTGACAATAGAATCATCAACAAGTACGACCCTGCGGTTTTTCAATACACCCGTCACCGGATTGAATTTCAGGCGGACATCAAAGTCTCTGGTCTTTTGACTCGGGTCAATGAATGTTCGTCCGACATAATGATTTCTAATCAGGCCGATTTCAAACCTGATCCCTGACTCTTCGGCATAACCCAAAGTAGCTGTATTGGCTGAATCGGGAATACCAATGACGATATCTGCTTCAACGGGATGTTCCCTTGCCAATAATCTTCCGAGGCGACGGCGGACCTTATCAACGTTTTCGCCGAATACTTTTGAATCGGGGCGTGCAAAGTAGATATACTCAAAGACACAGAATGCGTGACGTGAATTATCCTTGAGGAATGTTGATTTGACACCTTTAGCAGAAATCTCAACAACTTCACCCGGTTCGATATCTCGGATATATTTGGCACCAACAATATCGAAAGCGCAAGTTTCTGACGCAACAAGCCATGATTTACCGAGCTTACCAAGAGCAAGCGGGCGGAAGCCCTGAGGGTCACGAGCTGCTATTATAGAATCTTCGGTCATGAGCAGGAGTGAATAAGCGCCCCGTAGTTTTTTAAGGGCCGAGCATATTCTCTCAAATTGTGTTTTCTTTTTTGAGACTGCAGCGAGGTGTAATATTATCTCTGTATCTGAAGTCGTTTGGAAGATTGATCCCTGGGCATCAAGTTTTGTTTTTAATTCAAGAGAGTTGGTTAGATTTCCGTTATGAGCGATCGCTAAATGGCTGTTTCTATTTGTAATGAGAAATGGCTGAATGTTTAAAAGAGAAGAAGCACCTGTTGTAGAATAACGGGTATGTCCAATAGCGTTTCGTCCGGTCAGTTTTTCAATATTTGACTTTTTGCCAAAAACCTCAGAGACCTGCCCCATCGCTTTATGCAAATTGAATTGACCTTTATCGGAGGTAACAATACCTGCAGATTCCTGTCCTCGATGCTGTAAGGCATAAAGACCAAGGTAAGACATTTCAGCCGCTCGGCTGTTTCCGAAAATTCCAAATACACCGCATTTGTCGCGGACCATTTCATCGAGCATCTATTCAATCCTCCCAGGAAAGCGCCTAAAGTAGTCTCCAGACGTGCGATTGTCAACTTCTTTTAAGGAAGTGACTTATCTGACTGTGAATGAAAGTGCAGAACAGCTGAATGTTACTGCTTTGGTGTTCACAAATTGAACAGCTCAATGGGCTGGCTTTCGGGGGCAAAACAGAGTATATTAGCTTTTGTCAGATATTTACTTCACTTTTTACCTTTTTTTTCCGCTAATGCACCTCATTTGCTCAAGCAGGTGGTAAGGAAGCGAAAAATAACTACATGACTGACGACAGAATTGACAGATATGAAATCCTAAAGCGACTCGCTGTTTCTGGTGCTGCCGGTGAGGCTGTGCAGAATAGTGTCGCAATGGCTTTAAGACAGGCGGCTGATTTGGTTGGCCTTCAGGCTGCTGCTATGCATCTTTGGGATGACAAGATGAAAAAGCAGTTGTCTGTTAGCCATGCTGATAATGATTCCGTTGAAGAGAATCTTGCATCACTTGAAGATACTCTATTTGGGGCACTTAGACAGGACAGAAAGTTGCTCTCGGCCTACATGACTTTTGGTGGTGAGCAGACAACTCAGTCTTTTACATTTCCACTTGTGTATCGCGGGAAAGTTTTCGGGGCTGTAATAGGGATTCAGATAGGTGAGAAGAAGCTTGTTAGTGAAGATTCATTTCTTGAGGCTCTTTGTGCGACAATTGCTATCAATATAGCTGCTGAAGGGTTTGGTCGCGAAACAGAACTTTCAGAAGATTTAATTGAACGAAAAAAGATGGATGCTATCACAGAAACTGCGGTTGCAGTAAATCATGAAATCAATAATCCATTGACTGCAATTTTAGGTAATGTTCAACTGCTTTTGATGAAGCAGGGGGATATTGATGAAGAACTTGCAAAAAAGCTCAAAACGATCGAAACTTCAGCCTTAAAAATAAGAGATGTCACCCAGAAACTTTTGAGAGTGAAAACTCCAAAGTCGGTACCATATGCCGATGGTACCAATATGCTCGACCTGTCGGGTGATGACGATGAATAGCCAAGCACTGGTCGCGGTTATTTCTTGAAAATCCAATCTATAAGATCAGACATCGCCTGCGGTTCTTTATTTATAATATCGAGACCGCGTTCATTTACCGAATAAACTTTGATATCAAGATTGTCACTTTTCTTTTTCGCTTCCAGGTCTCGTATCTCTTTATAGCGACGAGAGTCACGACGGTCAATTTGAATCATGATCTCTTTATCGAAAGCTAAGAACGCTTCCTCGATTTCAACTCCAAGATAGTTTAATGAGGGAGAAATAAGAGCTACTCGAGTAATATTATCTAACACCGATGTCGTATTGATAGCGATATTAGCCCCTATCGAGGCTCCAATAATCATAATATTTTGTCGGTCAATATTTAGAGTGGAATCAGCGAGTATCATTTTTGTAACATCGGCAACATCAATATGCATATCAATCCAATGTTTGCCGACCATGTTTTCTACTGATATGAATTTTCTGTTATATCTATTTGATTTGCCGTGGCCACGCAGATCAAGAGTTAGAGTGTATGGCATTCTTAGAACGCCTGTACTATCACTATCAACTTTAGACTGCATCGCCTGAAGGATTGACGTGAATGCAGTATGGTCTTGTTTCTTCATGTGAAGATTTACAATTAGTGGGGCAGGTTGATCTGAGTCAGGAATTGTCAACCATGTATAAATGTCAGATGATGTAGCAGTTCTCAGATAAAATTCCTTCGAACCAGAAAATGGATCAGATTTATCTTGTGCAATAACTGTTGCAGATAATAGCAGTAATAAAGTCAAAAATATGAAACGATTCATTTATACACTCTCAAGGCAATTGGTCTATGGTTATTGTCATCGGAACTATTGTGCACTCAGGATACTTTTGTTCCGTTATTTCTATTCCTTACACACCGGATCGGCAATTTAGGTTCCGGCATAAGTTATACTTAGATTACGTTTGTTTCCTCAACAAGTATACCGTTCTCAAATCTGTCGGGGCGAAGCTCTTTAATATCGATTGAGGGCTGACGACCAGTAATAATTTCCGTTGCTACTAATCCGGCCGCCGGGGCATGCATCATTCCATGACCTGAGAAACCAGTAATATGAAACATTCCTTCAACCTTTGGTTCCCAGCCAATTATAGCACGATGATCCGGAGTAGTTTCGTAGAGACCGGCCCATGAGTTGGCAATTTCAGCTGTCTCAAGCTGAGGCATTCTATCCAGGGCAAGTTCGAGGATTGAATCGGTGTAGTCGGGATCAACAGAAATATCAAAGTTTGATTCGACCGCTTTATCGGCCCAACCAAGAAGCATCCCTCTCGATTCTTTATGACAGTACAATCCGCTTTTAACATCTACAACCATAGGCAGGGTAGGGGTAATGAAGTCGAGTTCGCCGGTAGTTACACATTGTCTGCGAACAGGAATAACTCTGACATCTCCACCAACCATCTGACCGATCAGGCCACCAAATGCACCTGCACAGTTTAAAACAAGGGGGGTAGAGATATCTCCCTTAGATGTCTTCACAGTTTTGATCTTGCCGGCTTCGGTTTCAATTGCTGTGACTTCAGTTTCGAGTTCTATCTCAACACCGAGTCTGCGGGCCGCCTGATCATAACCGGACAGGAATTCATGCGGATCGGCAAGGCCATCATCAGAACAGAAAGTAGCGAGTTCGATATCATCAATTCTGACATGAGGAGCGTATTGAGAAATTTCATCCTGTTTGAGAAGCTCAACATTCAGACCGAGAGAACGTTGCAGCTCGTACGACTTTTTGAATGTTTTGATATCTTCTGCTTCCGAGAGGAGGAACATATATCCAACCTGATCATAGAAAGCATCGGAACCAGTTTCTTCTTTGAAGTTCCTAAAAATCTTTTCTGAAAGCATCGACATTTCGATATTGACACGGTTATGGAACTGTGCTCTGATACCTCCGGCAGCTTTTGAGGTTGATCCAAATCCAAGGAATTTTTCCTTTTCAAGCAGTATGATTCTGCCATAATTCTCACGTGCCAAATAAAAGGCTGCTGCTGTCCCAATGATACCGCCTCCAATAATGACGGCGTCGGCTGATGAACGCATTATATCCTCAATCTTATATTGTCAGTAATAGTGAACATTTTCACCAAAATTAGCAAAAAACAGGGGTAAGTCAAGAGGCTATAATAATTACTATCTGAAAGAGTGATAAAGAGCTTGTAGAACCAAACAAAATTGATAGATTCATTGGACTTATGCAGCACTTTGTATCAAAAAAATTACTCAGGCTTGTTTCTATCTCAGAGACGAGGCTTATGATCCTCCTGTCGGTTGTTGTCGGAGTTGCAACCGCCCTGGGGGCAATTGCGTTTATCGATCTTATAGAGTATTGCAACAAGCTCTTTTTTGGTTTGACCGACCAGATACTTGTATCGGCGGTAGGATTTGCCAATTGGGGAGGGTACAAATTATGGCTTCCTCTTATTCCTATGCTCGGTGGTTTGATTGTAGGTCCGATAGTTTACAAGTTTGCCAGTGAAGCAAAAGGGCATGGTGTCCCCGAAGTAATGAACTCAGTTGCAAGATTAGGCGGCATTATTCGGCCCAGAGTTGCTGTTGCAAAAACTATCGCCTCAGCTATCTGTATCGGTTCTGGTGGTTCGGCTGGACGTGAAGGCCCAATTGTTCAGATAGGTTCTGCCTTAGGTTCAACAATTGGTCAATTGTTCAGAATGTCTGGTGATCAAGTCAAGGTCCTTGTCGGTTGTGGTGCGGCCGCAGGAATTGCTGCCGTATTTAATGCTCCGATAGCTGGTGTCTTCTTTTCACTTGAAATAATTCTTGGTGATTTCACTCAGCGTACTTTTGCTCCTGTTATTATTTCATCTGTTATCGCCTCGGCTGTTTCTCATGCTTTTCTGGGCGATAATCCTGCGTTCCAGGTCCCTGAGTATGCGCTTGTATCTTCATGGGAAATGATCCTTTACGTAATAATGGGCGTAATGGTTGGTGCGCTGGCTGTTGGATTTATAAAAACTTTGGAAGGCTTCGAGGATTTCTTTGATAACCTTAAGATTACCGATTGGACAAAACCAGCTCTTGGTGGTCTTCTTTTGGGTATCGTTGCTTTATTTTTCCCACAGGTTCTTGCTGATGGTTACAACACTATTTCACTCGTTCTCAATGGTGAGCTGGCCTGGGGAATACTTCTTACTTTAGTTTTCATGAAAATTATTGCTACATCGTTAACACTTGGGTCAGGAAACTCTGGTGGTATTTTTGCCCCGGCTCTTTTCATGGGTGCTGTAGCAGGTGGAGCATTTGGAGTTGGTGTTAATTATCTTTTTCCTGGAGTAACAGCCGGACCGGGTGCGTATGCACTGGTGGGGATGGCTGCGATGGTTGCAGGAACTACTCATGCGCCAATGACTGCAATGCTTATTATCTTTGAAATGACCGGCGACTATCAAATTATTCTTCCATTAATGGCTACAGTTGTTATAGCATCACTTGTCGCCGGGAAACTTTTCCCTCATTCAATATATACAGCCAAGCTGTTCAAACGTGGTATCGATATCAGAGGTGGAAAAGATATCAACGTTCTCAAATCACATACTGTTATTGAAGTGATGGATAAGAAATTCGAATCAATACCACTCTCTACAACATTGCTCGAAATTCTACACAAGATAGAGCATACGAATGAATCGTATTTCATGGTGCATGATCATGATAATAGACTAAAAGGGATTATATCATTTCAGGATATTAGAAACTTCCTCACCCAGCATGAACTTGATTATTTGGTCATTGCGCAAGATTTGGTCGTACCCGATACGGTTGTCCTTAAGACAAGTGATGATCTTCAGTCAGCACACAACTTATTTGGGATGCGTGATTTTGAATTGATTCCGGTTGTGACAGATGCAGACCCGGATAGAGTTGTCGGTGTTGTGCGAAGAGAATATCTTACTGACTACTACAACAAACGGTTGCTCGAAACTCTTAGAAAATGATATTTATTTTTCTTTAGGAATATTCCCTTGCAGGAAATAATTTCCTGTTCGCACAATTACTGTGCGAGACAACACGAGGGGTGGGAAAAATAATCTGTAATTGGGCTATATTTACTTATATTGAAATTGTAGGCTTTATGAAAATGATCCGAACTCCTTGACGTATCCACGTATAATATTATCATATAGGTTCAATTGCTGATACAGCAAGTATGCGAAGGTACTTCCATTGAAGGAAGGCCTTAAAAATCTAGGAAGGAGATTAATCCCATGGACTACAAATTAACAATTGAAATCCTTGAAGCTCGCATAGCCCCAATCGGTGGCTGGAGTAATGGTGGACAGTTCCCAATTATTCCATAAGAATACTTAAGGTATAAAGGCAGGTGAAAGCACCTGCCTTTATTTTTTAGATAAGATATTTCCGAGCTCTTTTATCTGCTCTGCTAAAGCTAAGATTGTTGGCCTGTTTTGGAAGCAATTACGCACAACTTTATTGGTGATTGATTGCATTAGTTGCTTGTAGGTTGCGAGGGCTATGCGAAGATCCGAATAACTTTTCTCATACTCTTTTTTATCAAATTTAATTTTACCACGTAACGCTATTGCATCGGCATACACAAGATACATCTCTTGTTCAGATGCGAATTCTATCGCCTTGTTCAATACTAATAATGCTTTTTCATGATCGTTCAGATGGAGCATGAGCTGTGACGCGAGTATGCATATAGATGGAAGTTCGATATCGTCAGTTATAGCTATTGCCTCCTGGACAATGTCAGTTGTGATACTTTCTATCTTAGAATAGTCGTTGTTGTTCATGTAGAACTCTAATTGACTGAATAACAGAAGACGTTTTTCACGACGCATATGCAGACGTTCAATTATTTCGCTCGCATCATTTGCAAAGGATCGATCATTGGAGATTTTAACCATTGCAATCAGAACCGATAATTCTGTTTCATGGTCACCTGTTGAACGGGATGAATCCAATAGTACTGTAAACGATTGCTGTGCTGTCTGTGTGGCGCCGAGATTATAATCTATCTGAGCACGAAGCAGCGATAAGTTATTCGCAATAAGTTCAGAATCGATTTCCTTACAACAGTCGTCAGCTTTTTGAATCTGTTCATACGCTTTTTTATAATTACCATGTCTTTGTTCTATGTCGGCAAGACCAATGTAGAATGAGCAGGCGTGAGCTGTGTCGTTAAGTTCAAGGGCACTTTTCAAACCTTCACGGTAGTAACCAGTAGCCTGTTTGAGACGTCCGGCAGATAACAGGATAGCGGCAAGATTTTCAAGGTTGAATAGTATCTCCTTGCGTGAACCTATGCGACGGTTTAAATCAAGCGAACGTTTTAGACTATCTGCGGCGTTTGATATTTTTCCTTGAAGATAAAAAACATAGCCTAAATTATTAAGGGTTCTGGCCATTTCGCCGGCATTGCCAAGTTCTTCTTTGAGCTTTAGAGAAATTGTAAGAAGAGTGACGCACCTGTCGAGTCTGCCGATCATTCCGAAAATATTACCGATATTATTTAAGGTCGAAGCAACTTTTTCTGTTACACCAAGTCGTCGCTGGATTTTTAGAGCTTTTCTCTGGAAAGAAAGAGCTTCATTCATGCTGGCATTCAGCCAATGCGCATTTCCAATATTATTTAAGACATGTGAGATTTCAAGATCATTACCGAAGTTAGTAAAGATTTCAAGTGAACGATTTAACGCCTTGATTGCCTCGGTGAAGTTTTGCATCAATCTGTGAAGATCACCTAACTTCTTTAATGTGAGGGCGAGAGTTTGATCTTCTTCACGATTCTGATAAAGGGAAATAATCTTCTCGTACTCATTTTGTGCACTTGTAAGATCACCGCTTTCCTTTTGGATATCTCCTGCTATAAGAAGAAGGTGTCTCGTTTCAAAATGCTTATCAATCAAACAGCCAAAGTCAATAACACGATGAAGCAAGCGGGTTGCCTCTTTTGTCTTTTGAGAGCCATGCAATTCGTACGCTGCTTGATGTGCAGCTCTCTCTGCTTCAATAAAGTCTCCAGCTTGTAGATGTAAATGCGCTGCGACCGGGGCAAGGTTTTCTCTCTCAGCGAGATCTGCAAGTTTTTTGGAAAAACGTTTGATCGTAACAGGCTTAAGGAATGAGGGGAGAAGGTAGTCAAGACTTTTGCAGGGGAAAGTTCTGCCCGGTACTGTTGGTACAACAAGCTTTGGAAGTGATATTCGATCGGCCACAATCGCTGCTTTGATAGCATCTTTCTTTTGAGAGAAGGCAAGAGATGCAAATAATGAAAGAGCTCTATGGCGGCACCGTGATGGCCAGTAAATCGATTGCTTGAAACTATACTGGCAGTTCTCAAAGTCTAAGTTTGAACGATTGAAGTTTGCTTCAAGGATTAGTCTGATAGCTAATGGGTCAGCATCGGCATAGTCGTCAAGCCGTGTTCTGTCTTGTTCAGAAATGTTTAACAAGCGGTCACAAATTTCTTGATTGCTTTCATTGCGATATATCATGTAAGATGGTCGCATCAATTTACGCCATGAGTATGTTGCGCCTGCCTGTTCCAATATAAGGCAGACTTCTGATGCACTTTGGGTGCGTTTGTCCGGTGATTTTGCTAGAAGGTTATTAACAAGATTAATAATATCAGACGTAACAGAGTTATTGAGAGTGTTAAGATTTAATGGTTCATCTTCAATGATGCGACTATGAATCAAAGCTGGATCGGTTATTCCTTCTGCGAAAGGATGTTTATCGGCCAACAACTGATATGCAATAACACCAAGTGCGAAGAGGTCTGACTGGTGACTTACGATATTGTCATTTATCGTCTCTGGTGGCATGTATCCAATTGTTCCAACTCCGAGACGTGAGTCGATTGACTCATGCTCTTTCATTCCGAGTGAAAAATCAGAGAGTTTAACAAACTTTAAATTATTCTCTGACAAAATTTGCCAGTCATTTGGAAGAAAGATATTCGATGGTTTTAAGTCACCGTGTACAAGTTTTGATGTATGTAAGTATTCGAGATTTGCAGCAATTGCAGAGATAATATCCAGAGCTATTGGATAGGGTATGTTCTTAATCTGATCCAGGGTTGGTCCATTACATAGTTCGAGAAGGATAATATTATGAGCAGGTTTTTCAATTATATGAACCAGGCCGGGATGATTTGATTGGCCAATTAGTGAAAATTCTCTTTGAGCTAATTGTTCAAATGATATTTCTGTTTGTTGTATCTGTGCGAGTGGTTGCTTGAGTGCAACATCTTTGCCTAAGTGATGGTCATAAGCACGTACAACGGAGGCTGTGCCACCCTGTCCAAGAATTTCTTTTTCATCAAAGCGACCGTTACCGCTTGAGGGTGACATTATTCACCCTTCAATTTGTCAGGCTGAAATCTTGGGAGGGTAAGAATAAAGGTGGTACTTTTGCCTGGCTCTGATCTGGCTTCAAGTTTTCCGCCATGTAGTTGGGCGATTTTTTGGCAGTTATGTAACCCCAAACCATGACCGCCCTTTTTGGTGCTGAAATGAAGTGTGAATATTTTAGCGAGCACATCTTCATTCATACCAGTGCCATTGTCTTTGATCTCAATGGTATAGAGTTCATCTTTTTCGATATAGCGCGACTTCATACTGATTTGACGTTCAAACTCATTGCCATCTTTTTGTTCCGCTTCAGCCTTTTCACACAGGGCATCGGCTGAATTAATAAGAAGATTCATCAGTACCTGCTGAATTTGTCCAACATCCATTTCCAAATTAGGTATGTTATCAATCAGGTCGAGAGTAAAGGTTATCGTTTTGAATCTCGGTTGAATACGAAGTGAGAATAAAACGTCATCGATGAGATGTCTTAAGTCGTAGCTGATATACTCAGTTTCGGGTTTTGAGAAATCCATTAGATTATCAACAAAACGTTTGATACTTCCCACAGCTTCAACGATTGATTTGCTGTTGAATTTAATTTTTTCAGTCTTGCCACGATCTATATTTAATGACAGCAGCTCTGCATTGTTTGAGATGATTGCAAGGTAGTTATTCAATTCATGCGCAACAGATGCAGCCATTTCGCCTTTGGCGACAAGTTTTTCCGAGAGTATGACGTACTGCTCCATTGTTACTTTTTCTGTAACATCTTCAAGTGTCATCACGAGGCCGTTGGAGCCGTCCGGAAGACCTCGGATAGGACATAGCTTTACGGACAGGACTTTTTCGAAGTACCCGGTATCATGATAGAATCTCGAATCAGAAAATTCATGTTCACCCTTGAGAGCTGCTGTCATCATTGTTTGCCAACGGAAACGAGCATCTTCTTTAATGCATGAAACAAATGAGGTTGGTTCATTACTGCTGCTGAGCGTGTTAATATCTTCTCTGTTGAGATCGAGTATTTCCAATGCACCTGTATTGATAGTGGTAATCTGTCCTTGAGTATTTACAACTACGATGCCAACCGGGGAGGTTGAAATGATTGACTCATTATACTTTTCCATCCT
>JAUVAR010000326.1 GCA_030591625.1 Candidatus Zixiibacteriota bacterium | reverse complement strand
TTCCGATACAGGCACCTACAATATCAACTATAGCATCTACTGCGCCGACTTCATGAAAATGAACTTTGTCAGGAGTACTATCATGTATTTTTGCTTCCGCCTCAGCCAAACGTGTGAAGATTGCTTTGGCATTATTTTTAATATTTTCACTAATAGAACTATTATCGATCAGCGCGACAATATCTTTCAGATGACGATGAGCGTTCTGCTCTTCCGTCTGAACATCTACTTTTGTTCCGGTGATACCATGCTTTACAATCTTACGTGAAGACAAACTGTAACCGGGCAATTTCAAAGTTTCAAGTTGCGATTCAATATGTTCAAGCGGAACACCGATATCAACCAAGGCACCAAGCGTCATATCCCCAGAAAGACCGGCGAAGCAATCGAAATATAATACTCGCATTTTACTTTTCACTTGAGAGGTTTGTTATTGCGGCAAAATACCCGGCACCAAAACCATTGTCGATATTCATGACCGCCACACCGGGCGAACAGCTGTTCAACATTGACAACAACGCTGCCAACCCATTAAAGCTCGCCCCATATCCAATCGAAGTAGGCACGGCAATTACCGGACATTCAACCAATCCGCCCACAACCGAGGCCAACGCACCTTCCATACCGGCAACGACGATGATTACACTCGCCTCAAATAATACATCCTTATTATAAAGCAACCTGTGCACACCCGCCACCCCAACATCATACAATCTATTTACCGGATTCCCCATCAACTCGGCAGTTATTGCAGCTTCTTCAGCTACTGGAATATCCGAAGTCCCCGCCGTGACAACTGCGATGATACGTTCAGTTTTATTCTCTGGCTCAGGTCCCACCATAACAACTTCACCCTCAGCGAAATACTTCGCACCCGGCGCAACAGATTTTATTGCCTCGTAAATTTCTGGAGTCGCTTTGGTGGCCATCACTCGCCGTTCACCATCCGCAAAATGCGTAATTATTTTCTTAATCTGGTCGAGTGTTTTCCCCATGCAGAAAATAACCTCAGGGAAACCACGTCTCAATTCACGATGCGTATCGAGTTTTGCGAAACCAAGATCATCAAACGGCATCCGCTTGAGTGATTCAACCGCATCATCTACAGACGTATCCCCGGTCTTAACAGTCTCTAATAATTGCCTGAGTTTATTCTTGTCCATTACCTGTAACTTTCAATCCTTCATTCAAACTGCCGGAACGAAACCCCTGCAGGTCGATGGTTACATATTGGTATCCAAATGATTTCAATTTTTCCGACACAGCAGAATCTGTATCAGCTTCAATCAATGCATTTATCTTATCCGCCTGGACTTCTATTCGTGCAACTGTTTCATGATCGCGCACTCGCACAATATCAAACCCAAGATCACGCAGATATCGTTCAGACTTTTCAATCCGTCCAAGTTTTTCAGTTGTGATAATTGAACCATACGGAACCCGCGATGACAAACATGGCGCCGCCGGTCGATCCCATGTTGGCAAACCAAGTCGTTTGGATAAAATACGAATTTCATCTTTGGTTAATTCGGCCTCTTTAAGAGGTGAACGAACCTCAAATTTTGTAACAGCTTTTGCGCCTGGCCGGTAATCATCGTTGTCCGAGAAATTTGATCCTTCAATCACATAAGCTACATCAAGCTCTCCAAGCATCTCAGTAAGTTTTCCAAATAGTGTCTTCTTACAATGGAAACAACGATCAATTGGATTCTTCACAAAATCAGGATCGGACATCTCATCCGTGTTCGTGACTATATGTTTCACCCCAACTTCTTTAGCTAATTCAGTCGCTCGTTTTAATTCTGATCGTGGAATAGTTTCCGAATCGGCAGTAACAGCCGTACAGTTGTCGCCAAGTTGATCGAATGCGACCCGCATCAGAAATGCAGAATCGACTCCGCCCGAATAGGCTACAGCAACAGACCCAAGCTCCCGTATAATCGACTTAAGCCTTTCGAACTTAGCTTCAATCTGTTCTGAAATTTCGACTCTATCTTTGTTTATATCTGTCATCTACAGTTCTCTCAAATTCTTTGGTAAGCCGACTAATTCGACGATAGCCTAAAAGATACCATATTATGACAGACGATTCAACCCCTCAAATGTTTGCTAATTCCCTACCCCGACAGGCCGTTTTCAAGCCCGAGGGCTCATATTTAGAGCCTCTAATCAGAGCTATTACTGATATTATAAGATTTATCCTACTCAACTATGTTTATGAATTTATATTGAATTTCTATGAGCTACCATAGTATTCTTAATGAGTGAAATCATAACAGACAGGTGCGTGGTGAAAAGTCTAAAGAAATTACGAGTCATATTGGTATCAACCTTTTTTACGATTCTGACCCTTTCGGCATTCCTTGTAATTATTAACGAACCTGCAACTATCTTCTATATTTCCTTACTTGCTTTAATGTTGGTACTTTCTATCGTTGTGACTTGGCATTCGCGAACTACATCCTATAAATGTCCACACTGTGACGAAGAGTTTATGATTACATCTATTGTAGATTTCATCAGCCCACACATGTACGGTAAAAAACTACTCCAATGTCCAAACTGTAAGACTGTTCTCTGGTGTAAATCGCAACGGCTTTCCAAAATATGACTTAAGTGGGTGGCAGCCACCCTTGTCAGGAACTATTGACTGAAAAGTGCGAATTAGCTAACTTATAAAATATGTCAAAAGAAATTGTAAAATTTATAACTGACCAGATAGAAGATGCCGGATCAATACGAAGCCGTGCAATGTTCGGTGGATATACAATCTATTGTAATGAAAAAGTGGTGGCACTCGTTTGTGATGATCAGCTATTTTTAAAGATAACTGAAGCTGGACGGGAAATCCTTAAAACTATAGATGAGGCTCCTGCCTACCCTGGTGCGAAGATGTCATTTCGTATTGATGGTGATTTTTGGGATGATCGCGAGTATCTATCGCATCTTGTACGAACAACCGCCGATGCCCTCCC
>JAUVAR010000105.1 GCA_030591625.1 Candidatus Zixiibacteriota bacterium | reverse complement strand
TTGACGAAAGGGCGTTTCCGGCGAGAGTGCCAAATTCGGCTTGAATTTGAGCGGTTGTTCCAGAGAATCCTACTATCGCCTTAAAGAAATAAGCTATCGCCCAACCGGCTACAACACTGTAGTAGGAGAGAATCACAAACCCTGTGGCAACTCCGAGCCAACCGGGGATCTGCCAGGGCGAGCCTATGCGACTTAGTTTTTGAAACGCACCGACCGGGTTTTTCTGGGCCGAGCGACCGATCATTATTTCGGCAATCATAAGGGGAAGGCCTACTGCTGCGACACAGGCGAGATAGACTATAACAAATGCGCCACCACCATAGACTCCGGTTATGTAGGGGAATTTCCAAATATTACCAAGTCCGATAGCTGATCCGGCAGCTGCTAAGATAAAGCCGAATCGACTTGTCCATTGCAGACGATTTGCCTTTGACTGTTCTGACATGCATTGTTCTCCGTCTATCTGAGTAGGTCTATAATATTCATTTATGGAACTCGCTTAACATCGAAGTCGTATGATACTATGTCAACTATATATTAGGAGGAGTGCAATAGTTTTTAATTGACTGGGTTAGTGTGTAACAATACTTTTTTGTGTTCAGATGGAAGAATGAATTTAAGTCATGGAGTTGATAAGAGTATGAGAAAAGCATTGATAGTATTAGTAGCAGTGGCCGTTGTGTCACTTCCGGCAGCTCTTTTTGCCGATGGTTCCGGGTCGGCATTTGGTACCCTGGCAACAGCTCCGGCAGTAGGTCAGGGAGTTGGCCAATTTGGTGTAGGGTTAGGTCTTGGTAGTGGGGTTGATTCATTTACCGGTACGTTCCGATATGGTGTGTCAACCTATTCAGACTTTTCAATTAAACTCGGATTATCTGATCCGGGTGGCAACACAGATACAAAATTTACAATTGGCGCCGACTACAAATGGCAATTTTGGAATCTCGGTCCCGAAACAACTAATCCGTTTGACTTTTCGGTCGGTCCGATGTTCGAGTTTGCATCCTACGAAAACTTTTCGATACTTCAGTTTGGTGGCTTCCTGCTCGGTTCGTATCCGATAGCAATGGGTAATAACAGCACATTGTCGCCGTATGGAAGATTCAATGTTCGAGTTGAGTCAATCAAATGGGACAACATCTTTTTCAAAGATGATAAATCTAATCTTGAGCTGGGACTAACTGTTGGGACCGCGTGGTTAATGACACCTTCGGTGACATTGTTAGGTGAGCTACAGTTTGATGGTAACGATGGAATTTTCTTGGGCGTTAATTTCGACGTTATGTAACGACAAATTAGATTAAAAAATAACGAAACGATTTTAAGATAGTGCCATATTTTGATGCTGCCATTCTTGGTATCCTGCAGGGATTAACCGAATTCCTGCCGGTGTCATCATCGGGACATCTTGTGCTAGCGCAGGAGCTCCTTGGAGTAAAACAACCCGGGGTGACATTTGAGTTGATCCTGCATTTTGGAACACTCATTTCTGTGTTCATTTATTTTGGCAAAGATATTCTGATGCTCGCACGGGCTTTGTTTGATAAAACAATGGTCCATGAACGAAAGATAATAGGGTTACTAATAATTGGCACTATTCCTGCCGGAGTTATCGGTCTGCTTTTTGAAGATTTCTTCGATGCCGCTTTTTCATCACCTATCATGACATCAGTATTTTTAATAGTAACAGGAGTCATTCTGTTTGCGACAAGATTTGTTCGCAAAGCCGAGGGTGAAGTTACTATAAAGCGTTCGATTATTATCGGATTGGGGCAGGCGATGGCTATTCTGCCGGGGATATCACGTTCCGGTTCGACTATCGCTTTTGGACTTTTTTGCGGTGTCAAAGCAGATGAAGCGGCCCGTTTTTCCTTCCTGCTTGCTATTCCGGCCGTTGGAGGGGCAATTCTCCTGAAAGCACGCGATATCCTTAATGTTGATACTGCGATGGCCGGACAATATTTGACAGGTATGATTCTTTCGCTAATCTTCGGATTGATAGCGGTTTATCTCGTGATGGCTGCGGTTAAACGGGGCCGTTTTCAATACTTTGCCTATTATTGTTTTGCTGCCGGTCTGACCGGGTTGTATCTTTTCTCTTGATGCAAAAACGAATACTTATTATCAGGCTTGGGTCGCTGGGTGATGTTATCCTGACCTCACCGACTGTCTTAAACCTTAGGTTAGCGTTTCCTGAAGCTCAAATAGATTTTTTGACAAAGGAACGATTTGCAGAAATCGTGCGTCGTTTTGACGGTGTTGACACGGTTGTAACAATTCCCAATAAACCATCTCTGGGGGAATATCTAAAAATATTATACCGACTTGATGAGGACAATTATACAACCGTTGTTGATCTGCATCGGAACAGTCGTTCATGGCTTGCTCGCAAAATGCTTCACGCCCCCGAGACAGTTATGTACAACAAACGTCGGGTTGAACGAGAACAGATTGTCAGACGAAAGAAAATCCCCGAAAGTTGGCCCCACACAATTGATATGTATAACAAAGCAGTGCTTGAACTTGGTGCCGAGCCGGTTGTACGAAGACCAATCATAAAATATGATCGAACAAAAAGTAACAAAGAATATATTGTTATTGCACCGGGAGCAGCACATGAAACAAAACGATGGCCAGCCGAAAGATTTTCGGAAGTTGCTCATAAAGTGCATCAAGAGACCGGCCTTAAAACCAAATGGGTGGTTGCATCATCCGATTATCCCAAGGGTATTGATCTTGCCTCGGTAGTGACAGATTTTATCGAGCCGGTTGTAGATCGTAATCTGACAGAAATTATTGAACTACTTTCGAATGCGAAACTTGTTATCTCAAATGATACCGGTTTGGCGCATCTCTCTTCGGCAGTCGGAACGGAACTGATTGTCCTGTTCGGCCCAACTCATCCCTCGCTCGGATTTGCACCAAGAGGGTTGCGCGATGAAGTCATCGGAGTAAATGAAAGTTGTAGTCCTTGTTCCTTGCATGGTTCCAAAGTTTGTATTCGTGAGGAGCGTTTTTGCTTTACCCGTATTTCTACTGACGCAGTTGCAACCCGAGCTCTTGCAAAACTTTCGGAAACAAGTGGGGAGAGAGCACTATTCTTAGACCGGGATGGTACCCTGATAGTTGAAAAGAATTACCTCTCACATCCTGACGCAGTTGAGCTTATTCCGGGTGTGGCCGAAGCATTGCGGAAAGCAAAAAAGGCAGGTTACAAACTTATTATAGTATCGAATCAATCTGGTGTAGCGAGAGGGTTTTTCCAGATTGAAGAAGTCGAGCGTGTTATGGGCAGAACGCTTGAGCTATTTTCCGCCGAACATGTCGAGTTTGACGGCGTCTATTTTTGCCCGCATCATCCTGATGGTAACGTTCGAGATTTCTCTATTAAGTGTGAATGTCGAAAACCAAATCCTGCTATGATTGAACAAGCTGTAATAGAACTTGGAATCGACTTGAGACGATCGGTTGTGATTGGTGATAGTCTCGTTGATTACAATCTTGCACGTGGAGTTGGTGCGAGAGGGATGATCGTACGCACCGGATACGGAAAAACAACTGAACAAAAATTAGCCTCACAAATACCAGAAAATGTTAATGTGGTTTTTGATAGTTTAGGCGACGCTGTTGAGTCCTTAATGGAGCAGCGGCCTCTATTAGATTGGGAAGATCCAATTAACTATTCGATGTTTATTAATCTGATACAACCATTTACAATAAATTTGGGAACTCCAAAAAACAATACGCCGTTATCTGACCTTTCAAACCGATCATCTAAAGAGAACAGGTCTAAAGATGATTAAGCCGGCGGAATGGTATGATAAACTTGATGACAGGAAAGTCGTTTGTCGTCTTTGTCCGGCTGAGTGTTCTTTGCAACCCGGTTCAAAAGGAATTTGCAGATCACGATTTAACCGGGACGGGGAACTTGTAACCGACAACTATGGTGAGCTTGTAGCTCTTGCTGTTGACCCTATCGAGAAGAAACCGCTTTATCATTTTTATCCCGGTACAAATATTTTATCGACCGGTCCCAATTGTTGTAATCTTGGTTGCCTGCATTGTCAGAACTGGTCGATCTCACAAGAGAGCGCTCCAACAAAATATCTTTCGCCCGAAGATTTGACGCAGGCGGCAATTGATAGTGGCACGATTGGTGTTGCGTTCACATATACCGAACCGCTGATATGGTTTGAGTATATCAAAGATGTTGCTCAATTGTTACGAGAGGCTCAATTGAGAGTAGTGCTTGTTACCAACGGTTATCTCAATCCGAAACCGTTTCAAGAACTTCTTCCGTTAGTTGATGCTATGAATATCGACTTAAAAGGTATGAACGAGCAATTCTATCTCAAAATATGTAAGGGGAAACTCGCTCCCGTATTGGATAATATCAGAGCAGCATATGAGTCCGGGATACATATTGAACTGACAAATTTGATCATTCCCGGAGAGAACGATGATATCGCCGAGATTGAAAAGTTTATCGAATTCGTTGCCTCAATCTCTGCAAATATCCCAGTTCATTTTTCTGCTTACCGTCCAGAATATAAGATGCAGAATGAGCCAACTCCGGATTCTACTCTTCTTGAGCTCTTAGAACTGAGCAGAAAGAGCCTTAATTACGTCTTTTTAGGGAATACCAGATTATCTGCCGGGTCAGATTCTAATTGTCCCGGTTGTGAGGCTCTTTTGATTAAGCGAGATGGCTACAAAACTGAAATTGTTGGAATGGATCGATCCGATTGTGCCAGGTGTGGGTTTAAGACGATGATAAGAGTCAATTGAGGCTGTTCTAATGGCATACAGCTGTCGATAATTTGATGAAGGTATAGCTTTTAAGAGCTTTTAAGAAAAATCAGATATTCAGACGATTGAATAAAAATCTGTCATCAATTGTTCTTTAGCGATTTTATTGTATAGGGAAGAGGATTATGTCAAATAGATTGAGATCATTACGGAGCCCGAAGCTCTTCATTTCGATCCTCGCTCTCATCCTCGCTTTACCTCTGGTAAGCGCCAAGTCGCAGTTCTTCTTTGGTCGGAACAAAGTGCAGTATGCATCTTTCGACTGGAAAGTAATGACAACCGAACATTTCAAGATTTACTTTTATGAAGATGAAAAAGAACTCGCTAACATTGCTGCTCAGACTGCCGAGGAATCTTATGGTCCACTTGCAGCAAAGTTCAATCATGAAGTTCTGCATAAAATCCCGCTGATTATTTATTCCGCTCCTCATCTTTTTGCGCAGACGAACACATCCTCAGGTATGATTCCTGAATCGGTTGCAGGCTTTACGGAGTTTTTGAAAGGACGAGTTGTTATTCCGTTCGATGGCTCCTACTACAGGTTTGCTCATGTAATCAGGCATGAGTTGGTTCATGTCTTTATGATTTCCAGATTACAGACCGTGATGAAACGTCAGGGGAATTTCAGGTATTCATGGCCACCACTCTGGTTCACCGAAGGGCTTGCAGAGAACTGGTCGGAAGAATGGGATGTCGAAGCAGATATGATTCTTAAAGATATGGTCCTGACAAATAGTATCCCGCCCATCAGTCAGTTCTGGCGCTATACCGGGTCATACTTTATGTACAAACTGGGGCAATCGCTCTGTCGTTTTATTGATATCGAATATGGTCGTGATAAATTGACGAGGCTCTTTGATAACTGGGTCAAAGCGTCCCACTTCGAGCAAATTTTGGCTCTTACGGTTGGAGAAAGCATTGATGAAATTTCTGCCAAGTGGACCTATTGGCTAAAGAAAGAATATTATCCGGAGATTGAAACACTTGGTCTTCCACGCATGGAATCAACCCGTTTAACCTACGAACGGATTTCAATTGAGGGTGTTCCTATACAATGGGATGATGGTAAAGGAACTAAGGATTGGCTAGTGTACCTTGCCAATGATATGGGATACTCCGGCCTTTACATGAAGCCTCGAAATAAGAGCCGTAAACATATTCGTAATCTTGTTAAAGGGGAGCGTTCGGCAAAATTTGAGTCGATGCATCTTCTACGTTCGAGTATCGATGCCAACGATTCCGGACTGGTTATATTTTCTTCTCTCTCAAAAGAACGTGACTATCTCTATTTGTATGACCTGAATAAGAAGCGTATTGCTAAACGATTGGAGTTCCCCGATCTAATAACAGTACGTTCACCTCGCTTGTCTCCCGATAGTAAAAAAGCTGTCTTTGAGGGGGCAGGACGAAACGGTTTGGCTGATATCTATATTGTTGACCTGGAGACGGGGGATTACAGATCACTAATGAACGATCTCTATTTTGATACCGATCCGGCATTTTCATTAGATGGGGAAGCTATCATCTATTCGTCGGATCGCAGTGCCGAAGGTGCCGATGGGGCAATAAATCTTTATCGTTATGATTTGAAATCCGAAAAATCTGTTCGACTTACTTTTGGTCGTTACACTGATCTCGCGCCTGATCCGCATGAGAATGGAATCTATTTCTCTTCTGATAGAGAAGGTGTTTACAATATATTTCGTCTTTTGCCGAATGGAGATATTGTTAGAACGTCGGCTTTGGCAACCGGTGCATTTGATCCCCGTGTTACTACCGATAATAAGCATATAACCTTTACAGGTTTTCAAGGAATGGCCTATAGTGTTTATTCAATGAAAATGCCCGAAGTTGAGAAGCCGGTCGAAGTGGTTCAGGATAACAATCATGTGGCATGGAAACCAAAAAAGATTGACAGTAAGATAACCAAAGCATCAATCAAATATGAAACTGATTATTCTTTCGATATAGCCCAATCAAGTGTTGGTTATGATCCTGTTTATGGTTCAATGGGAGGAGTGCAGGGGCTTGTTTCGGATATGCTTGGTGATCATATGTATCATTTTGTGATCAACAATACTTCCGAGACACAGGCTGACTTCTTAAAATCAATCAACGTAGGTGTGTCGTATATAAATCGTAAACACAGATTGAATTGGGGAGCCGGGGTTTATCACCTGTATGACGAATATTATAATGATTATGAATCGTATTATAATGAACGCCAGGTTGGTATGTTTGGGTTGTTACGTTATCCCTATTCGCGGTTCATGCGATTTGATCTTTCAACCTACCTGCGTTACTCAAATAAAGATCGACGTTTTGGCTTGAAAGGTAGTCGCGAAGTTGTTTTGTCATCGAATTTAATCAGTTGGATTTATGATAATTCACTTTGGGATCATACCGGACCTATCGAAGGGCGCAGATATAATTTCACTATCGGTCTGACAGTTTCGGCTGGTGAACTAAAAACCTACAATCGTTTTGGTTATGTTGACGTGCGTCACTATTTGAGACTCGGAAAATATTCGGCCTTTGCCAATCGAATGTTTGCGTATAGTTCGGCAGGGATTGAACCGCAGAGGATTTATTTTGGAGGAAGCTGGTCATTCCGAGGTTATAGCAGACGTGAATTATACGTCCGTAATGTTCTCTTTATGTCGAATGAACTTCGTTTCCCGTTAGTTGATAATCTATTTATCGGCTTGCCCATCGGTGGCTTTGGATTCAGAGCTATTCGAGGGGCTGTTTTCTTTGATGTAGGTTCGATGTGGGATGATAATTATGAAGGTATGGATGGTTCCTTGGGTGTCGGGTTTAGAGTTAATCTCGGATATCTCGTGCTCCTGCGGTTCGACTTTTCTCGAAGAACAGATTTTGAGAAGATTGATAGTATAACAGATTTTGACTTTTTCTTTGGGTGGAATTTCTGATGAATCGAATATCCGTTACTATCATTGTCGCCTCCTTGTTGCTTCTTTCGTGCTCAAAGAAATATAAGATCAAAACTGATTATGCCACTCAAGAATCAAGCTGGCAGTTTACCCGTGGTAATATTGGGGCGAGTGGGTCCAAGTCGGGTGAGAAATTTAGCGGTGAATTCAAGCTGCTTTGGGAGCAGAACTCAAACGACAAACCGGCCGGTCCGTTGACTATTTATCACAATGCTCTTGTTTATCCCGGGACCAAAAAACGTATTAAATTTTATGATGTAGAATCTGGCAAATATCTCGGATTGCTCAAATCTAAAGGAGTTGCTCAAACTGGCCTGATTATGAGCGATTCTATTGCTTTGTTTGCATTAAGACCAAAACGTAACTGGTTGTACGCCATAGATATGATCAGACAGAATAAGTTATATCGGACAGCCGTAAAGGATGCTGCATCCGGGTCGATAATAGTGAATGACCGTCTTATACTCAGTTGTGGCGATGGTCGGTTGATTGCTGTTGTACCGGAAGATGGATCCGAGGCCTGGGCATTTCAGACGGAT